>JAHBWE010000026.1 GCA_019637155.1 Labilithrix sp.
CCATCTTGCGTGAACCGCTCGACGGTTGGTGCAAGTTGGTGCACACTGGTGCAGTGACGTCGGGGAAACGTTTCGCGCATCCTAAGCGGTTCAGCGTGACGGTGGAGCGGGGCGACTGGGAGGAGCTCAACCGAATCGCGAACGGTCACCGTCCGCCGCTCTCGCTTCAGTACGTGGTGAACTTCGCGCTCCAGCGCTTCCTCCGCGAGTCACGTGATCCGCAACTGGCGCTCAAGCTTGGGAACCCGACGGACGATGGCGAAGACTGAACTCCCGATCATCTCGCTCTTCTCGGGAGCACTTGGTCTGGACCTCGGACTGGAGAAGGCCGGCTTCCGCGTGAAAGTCGCGGTGGAGTGCAACAAGTTCGCTGCGGAGACGATCCGCTTGAATCGTCCCGACATCGAGGTCATCCCGAAGCGCATCGAAGACGTCTCGACGGACGAGATCCTCGAGGCCGCGAAGCTCAAGCCAGGCGAGGCGGCATTGGTCACCGGAGGGCCCTCCTGTCAGGCGTTCTCGACCGCGGGTCAGCGAGGTTCGATGTCTGACCCTCGCGGGGTCATGTTCCGCGAGTTCCTCCGGGTGGTCGACGAGGCACGCCCTAGGTTCTTCGTCATGGAGAACGTGCGCGGCATCCTCAGCGCGGCGATACGGCATCGTCCCCTCGGCAAGCGCGGTCCTGGCTACCCAGCTCTCACGCGCGACGAGCGCCTTGGATCCGCGCTCGCGCAGGTTCTCCGTGAGCTGAAGAAGACGGGCTACTACGTCGTCTTCGATCTGCTCAACGCAGCGGACTTCGGCGTCCCATCGACGCGTGAGCGTGTCGCCTTCATTGGGTCCCGCGATGGCGAACCGATCTGGATGCCAGAGCCAACGCACGGGCCGGAGCGAACGAGCACGCGCAGAGCGTGGGTCACTCTCGAGAAAGCAATTGGAGGGTTGAAAGGCCCCCACTCATACACGCCGCTCGCTGCGAGCAAGGCGCGCTTCCTCCGCCTCGTGCCGACCGGAGGCAATTGGAAGGATCTGCCTCCGCAGTTGCAGAAGAAGGCGCTTGGGGCGGCGTACGTTTCGTGGGGCGGACGAAGTGGCTTCTGTCGGCGGCTCGGTTGGGACCGACCGGCGCCCGCGTTGACGACGCGCCCGGACTCGAAGGCGACGATGCTCTGTCATCCGACGGAGACTCGACCGCTATCGATCGACGAATACAAGGCTATCCAGCAGTTCCCGAAGCGATGGCGGCTGGCGGGCGGGAAGCCGCAGCAATACAAGCAGCTCGGCAACGCCGTGCCGGTGGGCTTCGGGGCAGCGATCGGAGGCGCGCTTCGCATCGCGATGCGGCGGCGCGCGCGTCTCGTCCTGCTAGGTAGCGTCGTCTGCGCGAACCCGACGCTGATGAGTCGCTTGGCAGCGCGACCGCAGACGGTGCTGAATCCGCCGCGCATGCGGAGATATAAGTCGGACGCGGCCGCGAAGAAGTGGCTGGGCGGCGCAAAGCGCGGCGGGCTAAAGCGGCTAATCACGACGAAAGATTCGCGGCGCACCGGGACGTGAAAGCCAAGTGCGGGCTCGCGACGAAGCGCCGACGGTCGCGGTGCGCAACGGCGATCCTTGCCGCTCGATACGGGTCGCCGCGCCACGGCAACAAGGATGACCCCCTGGACGAGCTCGTTTTCATCGTGCTCTCGCAGATGACGACGCACCACGCGTTCAATCGCGTCTTCGCGCGTGTGAAGGCTCGCCTCCCGAACTGGGAGGGCGCGCTAGGGCTCGGGGTCAATCGATTCCGGCTTCTCATCGCGGAAGCGGGACTCAGCTACGTCAAGGCGCCGAGGCTCCTTCGGCTCTTCGAGACACTTCGTTCCGACTTCGGAAAGGTCACGCTTGAGCCGTTGCGATTGATGACTGACGACGCGGCGGAGCACTACCTGACGGGTCTGCCCGGCGTGGGCGTGAAGACTGCGCGTTGCGTGATGATGTACTCGCTTGCGCGTCAGGTGCTTCCCGTCGACACGCACGTCTGGCGCGTCGCGAAGCGCCTCGGGCTCCTCGAAGAGGACATTCCCTATCCTCGGGTGCATGCAGCCCTCGACGAAGTTGTCGCCTCCGCGGATCGCTACGCGTTCCACGTCAACGCCATCTCCTTTGGAAGGGAGCTCTGCCTTCCACGTGGGCCCCGTTGTGAAGCGTGCCCCCTGTTGCGACTGTGTCCCTTCGGACGGCTACGGCTGGAGTCGGCAGCCAGAGTGCGACTGCCCACGAGCCGAGCAGCACGACCTCGACGGTCGGCTCGGGCCCGCCGATCTCGCTAGCGACCTCGCTGACGGTGTTCGTCCAACCGTAACGCTGGGTACGACCGCAACAGATCGCGAGTACCGCAGTCGCCCCCGAGCCAGCCACCGCCCAAACTCAGTGCGCGTATCTCGTGAGTCGCGCCCTCGTCTGCAAACATCCGGGAGCCTCGGTAGCCTTGGCGTCGCCGACAAAGATCGCTCGATCACGGATGTTCACCCGCACGACGTCCGGGCAAGAGCCGTCGGGCAGCCGCATGAGCGGGACCGTGAATCCGGTGAGCACCGCGAGCGCGTCGAGCGTCGTCCGTCGTGACTCATGCAGTCTCGAGGGCGCGCTCACGTCGGGTTCTCGAGCCCGACGAGGTTCGCAGCGGCCTGCAGGTCGCTCAGCATCGACTCGCGCGTCACCGCCGGCTGTACCTGGTCGCCCAGCAGGGCCTGCGCGGTGCGTTCCTTCGTGAGCAATCGGTCGTACTCGTTCAACTCGATCGTTCCGTCGCCGAGCAGGACGATGTACTCGACCTCGCGCTCCTGACCCCGCCGGTGGATGCGGTCGAGGCTCTGGAGATAGTGGGCCGCCTGGTTGCTCATCGATTCGTAGATCGCGACCCGCGACCGATGGAGCGTCAGCCCAGCACCCGCGGCGGCTGGGTTTGCCACGAAGACCTGCGTGACGTCGTCCTCCTGGAAGTTCCGCACGGCATCGCGGCGTTCGTCGACGCTCGCGACTGACCCGTCGTACCTCACTGCACCGAGGTCCGCGAAACGCCGAACGATCGAGTCGACCGTGTGGCGGAAGAACGACCATACGATCACCTTCTCGCGACGCTTCTCGACGAATTCTCGCACGATTGTATCCAACGCGAGGAGCTTCGCGGGTGTCTCGTCGTACGCGTCGTTCACCATGGAGGGGTCAGAACAGATCTGGAGCAGCGCCATACGTCGCGCCAGGAACGACGTGAGCTCCCGGTTGAACGAGGCGTCGTCGGCGGCGCGAAGGTCCACGATGAGCTTGCGCAGTGCGCCCTGATACAGGCGTTGCTGAATCGGTTGCAGGGGTACGAGCACCCGCGAGAACGACTTTGCCGGGAGGTCTGGCAAGACGTCCTGTTTCAGGTGCCGAATCGAGAGACCACGAGTATCGATCGCGTTCTGTACGATGGGCGCTGCAGCCGCTCGATCGTCGGGCAAGGCGACGTTGTCGAACGTGATGCCGAAGTCCACGATGTTGAACTGTTGAATCAGATCCTGCGGTGCGTTCGGAGCTGGCGTCCCGCAGAGCACGTAGGCGCGGCCGCACCACTCTCGCAGGCGACGGAGGGCGCGCGTGCGGCGCGCATCGAGGTTCTTCACATAGAAGGATTCGTCGATCGCGAGCACCGCGCGCCCGTCGCGGGCTCGCAGCAGCGCAGTCAGTTCCTGTTCCATGGACACGACGGTCTCGAAGTTCGTCACGAAGATGTCCGCGCCGTTCCTGATCGCGGTGACCTTATCCCTCCGCGCACCCGCGAGTACGCCCGTCTTGTAGAGGTCTTGCTTGAAGCGGGCGATGTCCCGCGGCCACTCGGCGACCATGCTTTTTGGTGCAACGATCAAAGCCAGATCTGCCTGGTGCCGTTTGGCGAGCAAGTCGAACGCAAAGATGAAGGTCACGGTCTTCCCCGCGCCCTGCTCGTCGAAGACGCAGAGGCCAGGACCATCAGGTACGGTCATCGCCGCCACGTTCACGAGTTGGTGCTCGTCGAGGCGACCAGCATCGTCCAGGTCCGGCAGGTAGCTGCGTGCCTTCTGCGCCCCGCCGCGCTTGATCTCCTCCACAAGGGTATGGACGAGATCATGGTGCCGGCGCGCTCTGTCCCGGTTACTAGCGAACCTGAAAGCAGCTTCGGTCCAATCGAGATCGAGGCGTCTCACCGTCAGCAAGCGGTGCGCCTCTGAGGCAGCAACGACAACGCCGTCCGCCGAGAGACGAAGGGGGACCCCCAATTCTTCCCGGAGAATACCTGTGATCGCGACCCGGTCGCCCTTGTCGCCATTCACGACGAGGTACTCCGACGAGTCTGCTGTGTACACGCGGGCTTGAATGCGCGGTGACCGCTCAGTCGACATCATCCGGACCCGCGGCCGCGAGGCGCTTCTGCAAGATGCCCTCGACGAATCCCATCGCACGGCTCAAGCGCTTCACGTTGTCGAGCGTTACGACCTCGTAGAGCGTGATCGGCGGTACCTCTTCGAGCCACTTGGTGAAGTTCTCGATGCGCTGGTCCGCGCCCACCGAGCGCTGTTCCGCGCGCTTCGCGTTCGCGGCCGTGATCGCCAGGTCGAGCAATTCCTGAGCTTGCTCGATATCCGGCTCGACATGCGCCTTCGCGAGGAGCGCGCGCGCCTCCTCCGAGGTCGCGATGTGCTTGATGGGACGGATCTTCGTCCAGTTGTCGAACTTGTTGTCGAAGAGCATGTCGAAGACGGTCTGCCTTAGCGTGTCGCTCTGGCTCAGAGCAGAGGCTACGCCCCCAGTCGTCTCGCCCTTGGCGATCTCGTCGAAGTATTGGAAGTACTTGGTCGCTCGATGCTTGACCGTGAAGACGTCGTGCTTCCTCGTGTTGATGTGGTGCTCCTCGAACTCCTCGGCCCACTTCATCATCTTGAGGTAGCGGTTCACCACCGCTGTGTCCGGACCGAGCGCGTACTTCTTCGACAGCGTGCGCTTCATCGCGGCCTGCTGCTTCGGGCCCGGCTTCGGTGTTTCGACAGCGAGCATCGCGTTCCACTCTTCGTAGACCTTGCGAGCCTTGATGTATTCGGGCCAGTCCTTCTTCTGGTCGCTCTCGAAGTTGAGCGAGACGATCACACGCTGCCGGTCGTCTGCCGTTGCGTGCGGCGTGAGCTGCCACACGAAGATGAACTCCGCGCGCTTCTTGTCCTCCGACGTGAACTCACCCGACGTATCGGAAAGGATCAGCATGCACGCCGAGACACGACGGTTCCCATCGAGCAGTGCGCCATCGACGTCGACGATAGGCGGCTTGCGCACCCCGTTGGCGGCGATGCTGCGCGCGAGGTCGAGGATGGCGAACTCGTCCTCCGCTCCGACCCCTTCAAGGAGCATTTTGCCCGTCATGATCTGGAACAACTCCTCGGGGGAGGGCGGACGTGAGTTCTTTGCCCGGAATTGCGCTACGTGGATCTCGAGTCGCTCGTTGCTCTCCCAGAGCTTGATGTCGGAGGTACGGATGAACCCACCGTTCATCGGAACCTCTTTCTCGTGGAACACCGGCGTTGGCACGACCGGCCCGCGTTCGATGCTGTTGTGCACCTTGAGCAGGAAGCAGGTCTGCGTCTTCTCCATTCGCACCGGCCTCGCAGATACGAGGCTTCGGACGCGGTCGCGAGCGGACGTCGCGAGCGCGAGCAGGTCGTTGACGTTCGCGCGCGCCGCTTCCGCCGTTCGCGCGTCGCCACGCTCGTCGGCGCTCCGGCGGATCGTCTCGACTACCCGCACCAGGAGACGCTCCGCTTCGGCGGGCTCGAGCGGCTTGCGCGCGCCGTCGACGAGCATCTCGTCGAGCTCCGGCCCGAGGTCGCTCGCCGTCGCCTTCACCGCCGCCAAGAGCAGCCGAAACTCTTTCGCAAGGTCTACAGTCGGAGTGTCCTGCATCATGGTCATTCCTCTTCCACGACGACGTCGTCGTCTTCCTCGTCCGTGACGTCCTCGAGCACGTCGTCGATGTTCATCCCGCGCTTCTTGGCTTCGCGCGCGAGGCGTTCGAAGCCGCGATGCTTGCAGCGCTTCACAGTGTCGGACGTGAGCCCGAGCGCGGCCCCGATCGTAGGGTTGTCGACGTAGACGTCGCCGCGGTCGACGCAGTCGATGATGAAGGTCATCACCTGCACGACATTGGCGTGGCCAAGCGACGGGAGGACCGAGCGCGCAAACCTGATTGCGGCATCGCGAAGCGCGGCGCGTTCCTTGTCGGTGCGCGTCTCCTCCGCGTTCCAGACCAGCAGGTCCGCATTACTCTCATCGTCGAGGGACTCCGTGACCGCAGTGCCCCCGCGATGCTTCTTCAGCATGATGTTCCGGGCAGTCCCCCACAGGAAGCCGAGCGGCGCCACGATCGGTCCGCTACCAGCGCGGACGTAGAGCTCGTCGCTTGCCGTGCTGACGGCTTCCTCGATCACCCCGGGCAGCGCGTGGGGCCAGGCGTTCTGCAGCTGTCGCGTGAGGCCATCGAGCGCATGGCTCGCCGCAATGTGGACGAGGTACTCGCGCAGTTCCTTCCGCGCCGCGGCTTCGACGGCGGCCCCTAAGTGGTGTTTTAGTGTATCGGCATCTGCGGACATCGCCATCGTCAGCGCGTCGATCGCGCCCCTCAGCGATCTGTACCCGCCGTCTCAGATCGCTGCGCCGCGATCGCCGGCTCATCGAAGGTTTGGTTGGCAAGTGGCGGAAATGTGATAATTTTTGGACTTAGAAAGATCGTCGCCGTGCGCGGGGGCGGGGGCACTCCGCCATCTGACGACGCTCTTCGCAGCGACGGCAGCGATGACGGGACCGGCCGCGACTGCGGTGGACGCCACGAAAAAGGCGTGAATCGGGAGAGGCGCCGAGATGTTCGCGAGGCGTAGCGCCGCCTGCCGCGTCCCTGCGGGCCGCGGTCGGACGGCCGTCGCTGGCGGTGGCCTCTCGCGAACACGCCGCGGAACAGCTGCAGTTGCCCGCGCCGGCGGACGCCAACGACCTTGTTGTCGACCGTGACCGATGCGGCGACGAAGTCTCGGCGGCGATCGATCGGCTGGCGCTAAATGAACGCACGCGTTCGCGTGAACCGCGTTCGCAAGATCGCGAGGCCCCGTCGTCTCGTGAGACGCGGCGCGTGCGGTCAGCGGGCGTCGAGCGTGAAGCGGTTGTCGTTGAGGAGCTTCTGCACCTCGTCGCGCTGCACGGTCCTGGCCCAGTTGAGTGGAGCGAGCTCGAGGAGGCGATACCGTGCGGTTCGGAGGACGCCGAACAGGTCGCGCAGGTATTGCCCACGGATGAACTGTGCCACGTGTCGCGGCCGCGCTCCTCGGCTCGCCCGTCGTGCGCATCGCCGACGCAACCGCAGGAGCCAGCCCCGTGTTTTCTACCTTTGTGGGGGTATCGAGGGCGCTGTTCGGATGGCGCGAGCCGCTCCGCGAAACGGACTTCGCGATTCGACGCAAAATGAAGAACGGGCTCATCGAGCGCGCTCGGCGCCGATTCGCCGATCATCGGCAAGGTCGTCGACGGCGACCGGTTCAACTACCGCCGACGGGCGGAATTCGTTCGTACCGAGATGGAGCTTTGGTCTGGCCTCAATTGAACGCTGATGCTCCGAAGCGACACTCGCTATCGATGGCGTGCTCTTGCGAAGCGCTCGCTGGACGGTGACCGCTCGCCAGCGGCCACCACGTTTGGTCCGCCGTCCCTCCGCGGTGAGCACCGCTGCGATCGCGCGCAGCGACAGCCCGTCGTCACGAAGCGCACGAACGCGCTCGATGGTCGACAGCTCTTCGAGGTTTGGGGCGATCCGCAGGCGACCAGCGCCGTCACGTTCGTCGATCCGGTCCCATCCGAGCGGGGGAGCGCCGAGGGCGATTCCCTCATCACGTAGATGCGCGAGCGCCTCCTTCGTCCGCTCGACTGTCGCTTCGCGTTCCCACTGGCTTACGGCACCGAGAACGTTCATAACGAGTCGGCCTGCCGCGGTGCGCGTGTCGATGGCGTCTGCTACCGATACGAGCGCGAAGCGCGTGCTGAAGTACTCGTCCACGAGAGCGCCCAGGTCGCGGACGGAGCGCGTCAGCCGATCGAGCTTCGCGACGAGCAGTCCCGTTGCGCGGCCCTCCTCGAGGTCGCGTAGCGCGGCTCGAAGGCCAGGGCGAGCGAGGCTTTTCGCCGAATAGCCGGCGTCCTCCACGATGCGCACCAGCTCGACGTCGAGGGCGACCGCATACGCGGCCAACTTCTGGCGCTGCGCGTCGAGTGACACACCTCCGTCCGCCTGGCCTTCGGTCGATACGCGAATGTAGCCGATGAGCCGTTCGCGCTGCTGCGTCATACGTCTACCGTCACCACGATCTGTTCCGAAGACGACCGTCTCCGTGACGGGAAGGAGGCTCGCGCACCGCTTGCTCGCGGTTGTCCCTCGCGCTCGCCGTGGTGACGCTCTCGACGTGCCCAGGCGGAAAGCCGACGTGAAGCTATCGCGCATTCTGAAGCTCGCCATGCGAACGCTCGAGGAGCGAGCGACAGCCGCCGACCAAGAGGAACTCGCGCTCCTTGTCCTCGAGCTCGACAGCGACATCGTGCTCGAGGGCGAGCGACCGCCAAAACGATGGACGTCGCGCGCTCTAAACCGCGCCACGCTCGTCTAAACCGCGGGAGTGTCGCGGTTTAGACCGACGCTAGGCGCGGCGTCGTCGTGCACTCCGGGGATCGGAAACGCTTACGCCAGCGTCGCCGCGGCGCGCAGCCGCCATGATGAGGCGGAGGCCGCGAACGACGTCATCCACGGCCGCGTCGTCCAGTTCGCGCACGGTCGCGAGCAAGCGTGCCTCCGAGGGGCGCAGGCTTCGTGCCTTCGGCGGCTTCGCGCTCGCATTCAGCAGACTGTCGACGGGAACGCCAAGCGCGTCGGCAATGCGCTTGGCTAGGGCGATCGAGGGAACGAGCCGATTCCGTTCGATTCGGCTGAGCGTCGCGTCGGCCATCCCGGCGCGTTCCGCGAGGTCGGCCTGCCGGAGGCCAGCTTCCACACGCGCGTGGCGGATGCGTGGGCCGAGACCAGCTGGCGAGGGCGAAGCCATGCCGGCTAGCGTTCTGGAGCCGAGCACGCGACAGAAGGTCCGATACGCAGATCACGTACTTGATGCGATCTGCAACTCGGACGAGTATTCATCGTGGCCATTTCCGGCCGAAGGGGAGACTCGCGTGAATCATCAAGTTCCTCCCGGGTGGGGACACCAGGGACAACCGCGGAACCAAGGACAAGCCGGGGCGCCGCCGGGCTGGCAGCCGCCGCCGCCGAAGCGGAAGGATGCGGGGCTCTACCTGGCCCTCGGAGTGGGCGGCTTCTTCGTTCTCATCGTGCTCGTCGGCCTCCTCAGGGCCGTCGGCGGGGGCGCCTCGGATCGGAGCAGTGGGACGGCCGCCGCGAGCGCGACCGCACCGAATGAATTGTCGGCGCTCGAGAACGCCATCGGCAGCCGGAAGGACTTCGCCGGCGTCTACAAGGTGAAGTCGCAGGAGCGGCTCGACATTGCGGGCGCTCACAGGCTGAAGGTCGTCGTCACCGTGCCGCGCGGCCTCCCCCACGACGTGCTCGAAGCAAACATGCGTCACGCGCTGCTGACGGCTTACTCCAACGCGGGGGTCACGCTCGGCGCCCTCAGCGTGATGGCGTGGGCCGGCGACGACACCTCCGGGCCATTCTCGGCGGCCATGGCTACGTTCGCTCCCGGGGGCGACTGGTCGTCGGCGTCCGATGCCGCTCCGCTGACGTCCTTCTCGGTAAAGACCGAGTTCGCGCCCGGATACTTCACTGCGAAGCCCACCGCTCACGGCATCGGTACCAGCGTCACATTGGCGAACGACTCCGACGGCCCGACCACCGTGCTTGTCTCTCGAAGCGCCACGTCGTGGGGCGACGCTGACGCCGTCGTTCGCGTTCCTAATGGCACGAAGGCGAAGGTCGTCTCCGTGAAGGAATTCAACGGCGGCGAGGGGCGCGTCACGTTGCGCTACGAGGTCGAGATCGCGACGACGAGGCAGCGCGGGTGGGTGCACGCGTACGCGGTGAAGCCGTAGCCACCCTGCCGGCGACACGACGCCGCCGGTTGCTCCGTCGTAGAGTGCTCGTAGGGCTGCAAGACCGCCGTTTCCTGCCGTGCGGCGCAGCGTGCCCCACCCTCATCCCGCTCTCAGCGGGGAAAAATGGGTCGCACCTGCGAGCACGAGGCGCGTGAACCTCAGCGCAGATGAATGCGGAGGACGCCCTTCGACCGCCCCACGGTCAGTTCGACCTCCTTGGATGCGCCATTTGCGACCGCATGCTGCGGCGATGCGTACACGACGAGGCCCGCGGCGGCCGTAGGAAGGACGCAGAGGTCGCCGCTGCTCTTCAGCAGCGCGACGACGTCCTTGATCTTGTCGCGGTCGAAGTTGAGCTGACGCGCGAGCGCCTCGACCTCGACGGCGAGGACGGGGCCTTCGCGAAGACGCACCCGGATCGTCTGCGCGAACGCCGGGCGCGTCAGTCGACGACGTTTCGTCAGTGGGAGCGTCTTGCGCCAATGGCGCTTTCGACACCTCGAGGCTCCGCACGTGCGTGCGGATGTCCGTGGCGGCAGCGCCGCTCCGCACGCGCACGCCGGTGCTCGCGGTTGAATCCTCTTGATGTCGCAGGCCATCTGGTCGGCGACCGCGCATTGTTCCTCGGCGGCGCGGATTGCGTCGTGTGCGCGCCAGCCCTTCTGCACGAGGCCCTGCGCGAGAACCTCCGCGGCTTCGTCCACACGATCACCGAGGCGTCGAATCGCGCGTGAAAGACTCTGGCGACACCCTCGATGTGTTCGTGCATCGGCGCGTGCGCCGACCGGAAGGGGCTTCCCACACCAAGGGCAGTCCCGGCCGCTGGCGCTCACCGTCCTCAAGGTGTTGACGCCTTGCTTGCGCGGGAAGCGGCTCTCGGCGGCGCCGCCCGAGCAACGGTCACCACGAGGCCATGACGGGCGCAAACGGCCGCCCACGGGCGCGTGAGCGTGCCCCACGCCTGTACACGCTGCTCGAGTGCCGGAACCGCCGCCGGCACCGGTTTGCCGGCGCGGGTCCGTGCGAGGTTGTGCACCAGGACGCGCTCGAGCTCGTCGGCGAGGCGCCCATCGTTCAGCCGGCGCACACATTGTGCTGCGCGCGCCGGACGCTTCGCCTTCACGTTGTCGAGCCGAGTCCACCAGCGGACCAGCTTGTTGGCGTCGACATGCGGTTCGAGCAGCACCAACACGTGCGCGTGCCAGCGCCCCGTGGCCGCGACGTCGAAGGCGAGCAGCATCCCCGCGCGGCGGGTGCGGTGCGCCACGTCGCGAAGCAGGAGCGGGAGGCGCGCACGAATCTCCGCTTCGGACCCCGAGCGCGTCGTGAGGGTGACCGAGAACGCCCGCGCGCGAACGCTCCCATCCGCGCGCTCCCCGAGTTCCCGACGCATCAGCCGTCGGCGAAGTGACTTCGCGAGTTGTAGTGCTGACCAGCGCTTCGGCGTCGGGTCGCCGTCTGCCGTGGGTAGCTTCGCTACCTCACGGTTATGGACCTTCATATCTTGCGGTCCATCAAGTCGCGGGGGCGCGTGCGTACGCGTTGGGGTCCCCGACGTGTTGACGGCTGGGGCCGGACGCGGGTTGATCGCCGCGCGCGCATGAGTCCCGTTTTTGTTTACGCCTGCGTCCCGGCGGCCGTCCTGAGCGACGCCGACCTCGTCGTCGGCGGGATCGTCACTTGCGGCGGGGTTCGTGTCCTCGTTCATGCTCTGCCTTTCGGGGCGACCGTGCGACGCTGAGGTCCGCATTGCGCCCAAGTTGGAGGCAGGTCCATGGCATCGAGCAAGAACGCGGGGCAGTCGATTCGGCGACGTCGCGCGCTCGCGCGCGCCTTCCGCGAAGCGGCGGCGAAGTTGATCGCGGGCATGTCGTGGGACGAGTTCGCCACCGTCGAGGAGCCGAGCTCCCTCGACGACGATGACCTACGCGCGATGGAGGTCGCGCAGGCTCTCGCGGGCATGTTCGAGAAGGCGGAGCGATCGAAGACCGACGCGGATCTGCTCGCTCGCCTTCAACGCGAGGTGGTGCCTCGAGGCTTTCGGGAGGAGGACGGACGCCGCGCTCGCGCGTTGGACCGGATCAATGCCGAGGCTGAGCGAGTTCAGACGACCGTGTCCGCCGCAGCGAAGGCGAAGATCACGCGCCGCCTCCTGGCGGACCTGGACGACCTCGGCTTCCAGGTTGCGAAGTGCTGGGCGAGCTCGCTCAGGGACTGCACGACGATGCTCGAGAGGCTGGAGCTGGCCGGCGGTCCGCATCAACCCGCTGCATCCGGCGTTCTCGCCGACCTGCTCATCAGGGCTCAGCCTGTTGACTATCCGGCCGCCGACCGGAAGAGGATCGTCGACCGGCTGAGCGCGTCGGCACGGCGCGGACGGCGCTCCGTCGAGTCTTGAGCGCTCGATGTCGCTGCATCGTCTGACCTGAGGCGTGGGGCCCGGTCATCTTGGGGGCATGTTCACTCCCCCGAAGCTCTCGCCCCATGAGATACGCAAGGTCGCCGCCGACGCAGTCTGCGACGAGCGCACGGTGCGCGCGTACCTGCGAAGCCCCGACTCGGTTCGGTCGACGTCGGCGGAGCGCATCTCCTCCGCGATCGCGCGGCTCCACGCCGTCGCCTCCAAGGACGACGGACGGACGTGACCGACTCAAGTGCAGAGGTGAGTCGGGCACCGCCGAGACGCCTGCTGCCGACGACCGAGGCCGCCGCGTACTGCGGCTTCAAGACGTCGGGCGCGCTCCGTAAGGCGCACCTGGAGCGCCGCATTTTCCCAGTTGGGAGGCGCGGCGGGCGTGGGACCTGGGTGTGGGCCGTCGACGACCTCGATCGATTCCTTCGCGGTGAGCTTCCTGGGACGATGTGCTCGGAACGCTCAGGAACGCCTCGCCAACGAGGTGACGACGATGAGCATGAAGAAGACGGACAACACGACGAAGAAGAAGGAGTGGAAGCTCGTCCGCGGGACGTGGCTCTCCGCGAAGCCGGTGCTCCCGGGCGTGTGGGAGCGAAAGGAGGGGGGACACGTAGTGCGCGGTCGAGCGAAGGACCCGGCGACGGGGAAGCTTCGCGACATCGCGCGCGTGTTCCCGACGAGCGACGCGGCGACGGCGCTCAAGTGGCTCACGGAGGAGCAGCAGCGCGTCCGCGACGGCGTCGCCTCTCCGAAGAGTCCGAGCGTGCGCTTCAGCGAGTTCGCCGCCTCGCTGTTCGAGCATAAGGTGAACGTGGGCGACATCCGCAGCGCGATGGGCCGCAACAAGTGGCACTACACGCTGCTCCGGCTCATCGAGGCGTTCGGCGACCACTTCATCGACCGGCTGCACGTCTCGCACGTCGAGGCCTGGCGCGCCGAGCAGGCAACACGCGTCGCTCGTGGAGAGCTCGCACCGACGACCGTCAACGGCTACCTCGCCATCCTTCGCGTCGTCATGAAGGCGGCGCGCCGAAAGTATCAGCTGGCTCACGACGCGATGGACGGCGTCGAGAACCTCGACACCTCCGAGCACGAGACGTACACCGAGGAGGAGCCGAACGCGCTCGAGCCCTCCGAGGTGGCGCCGTTCGTCGCCAAGTTCCGCGAGCTCTACCCGCAGCACTTCGCGATGCTCTACCTCGGTCTCGTGACCGGTCTTCGACCGAGCACCCTCCGCCCAATCCGCCGTCGCGGCTGCGAGTGCGACGTGGTCTGGGACACCGGCCGCCTCTACGTGCGCCGCTCACACTCGCTCGGCGACGAGGTGATGCGGACCACGAAGCAGAAGCGTCGCTACTCGATCGACCTTCCGCCCGAGGCGATGGAGGTGCTGCGCTGGCACGTCGCGACGCAGCTCACGACGCCCGAGCAGGAGGACTCCGACCTCCTCTTCCCCGCCGTCACCGGCGGCTTCCGCACGCAGAAGGTGCTCAACGTCCCGATCGCCGAGGTCGCGACCGAGATCGGCATCACGAAGCACCTCACGCAGCGCGCGCTGCGCCGGACGTTCAACGACCTGGCGCGCGCGGCGCAGGTGAACGACCTCGTCACGCGCTCGATCTCCGGGCACCTGACGGAGGCGATGCAGCGCCACTACTCCTCCGTGAACTCGGCCGAGCAGCGCGAGGCCCTCGCGAAGGTCATTCGCCTCGTCGACGCGCGCCCGGCGACGGCGAAGCCAGGTGGGGAGGATGGTGGGGAGGGACCCCGCGCAGGTGGGGAGGAAAGCAAAACGGGCTGAGTGCCGAAGCACCCAACCCGCTTGTTTTCTGCTGCTATGTTGTAGGCGCGATTGGGGTTGAACCAACGACCCCTACCGTGTCAATGTCGGCCGCCGCTCCCGCAAGCGTCGGGCCAGACGTCGATCGGTCTGCAATTCAGGGCGATTCTCGCTCGCTGAATCCGGCAGAACTAGGCGCGCTGGAGAAAACCACCCCCAAACCACCCCCAGCACTCCCAGCGGAAGAAACGCCCGCGGTGCTGCGACGCGCCCGGCCGCGACGCGACCACGCCCGCGAGAGATCCTCGCGGAGGAGTCGATCATGAAGAAGACGACCGGAACGCTCACGCGCGCCGAGGTCGGCAAGGCGTTTGGCAAGGACAAGTCCTGGGTGATCCGCGAGGAGAAGGCCGGAAGGCTGAAGCCGGTCGCGACCGGCAAGCGTGGCGCTCGCCTGTACGACGAACAGGAAATCCGGGCACTCATCGGCGGCGGTCCGATCGAGCGCCTGCCGAAGGCGCTGCCCTACGCGCCGCGCGCGGCGACGTCGACGGCAGGCATCAGCGCACAGACGGCAGCGAAGGCGATCGCGCGGCTCGCATCGGGAGCCAGCAAGCTGGAGGTGCTCGGCGAATTCGAGCTGTATCCCGAACAGGTGGAGGAGCTCGATGAGTCGCGCATCAGGCTGCAGGGAGGGTTGTCGCTGACCAGAGAGCACCTGGAGGAGATCCGGTTGCTGCTCGGGATGGTGCGACGGCCGAAGGCTGGCGATCCGGCGGCGTTTCTTCGACTCATGGGGAACGTCGCATCTCACCTCAACTGCGTCCGATGCTCCGAGGGCAGGGCGAGCACGTGCGACGACTGCGTCACCCGCTACGCTCGAGACTCCGTCGCGATCGCGCAAGCGCGCCAGGCGAATGCGTTGCGTGCACGCGATCGAGAGCAACGGGACTCCAGGGGCCGTGCAATGGCCGCGGATATGCGCTCGGCACATAAACCGCCCCCGTACGCGAGAGCGGGGAACACCGCGACGCCTCCGAACGTTTCGGTCCCTACCCCCTCCGCGCGCTCTGCGTCGGAGGTTCGCGGAGAGACCGCGAACCGGAACGACGGCGAGCGGCCCGCAGCAGGTTCGACGGAGGCCCCCGCCCCTCCCGATAATCCCGGACAGCCCGTTCACAACGCGGGCGCCTCGGCGTCAGCCAAGCGAGGCACGCCTGGGGTTGCCGATGTCGACGTCTCACGGGGCGGTCCGAATCAGAGCCTCCGCGCGTTCTTCGATGACGAGGTCCTCGCGCTCAAACAGGAGCGTGAGATACTCGAGCGCCTGTTAGCCAGCTCGCCCCTCACGGAAGCCGACCGCCTCGAGCTGGAGAGGGAACGGCGCGAACGAAAATGATGCGGGCTCGCATTCGAGAGCGAGCGGCGAACCATGCGCGGCGTCGGCATAGACGGCGTCACCGACGTCGGTGGACGTCGTCGAGCCATTCGCCGCTTCGGGAATAACCAAGGCTTCGATCCTCACCAGCGGCTTGCCAAATCCGATCGAAAAGCGACTTCAGCGAAGATCTCACGTCGCTGTCGTCGGCGAGAACGACTGGCGCGAACGTGAAGATATCACGATCGAATGTCGTTTTACGCTTTACCGGCGAGCGTTCGTGGAGATGTAGTTCGAACCCGTTTATGCCAGCCAGCGTAAGAGTAACGACGCGCGGCGGATGCACGCCGAGGGGCTCGAGGACGGTGGAGGCCCAGTGCTCGACGAAGCCGACGACCTCGCGCTCCAGGTTCAGGGGAAAGAGAACGGGCTCGGGAGCGTGGATGCGCTGGATCATATAGGTGTCTGCAAGCTCGATCGCGCCGCTCCGAGAAATGTGAACCAGCCACGACGCAGGGGGATTTTCTGGGCACGACGCGGCGATGCCATCATGGTTGAAGCGAACGTCCCAATGGAGATGGGCTACCGGTGGGAGCGGGTCGAACCGCGATTGCTTCAATGGGAGAAGGTCCACCTCTCTCTTCTCGTCCGATGGCCACACGTGCAGGATGACCATTGGTCCCGGCTTGAGGCTGGGGGAGTCTTTCTGCAGGGCCAACAAGTCACCGACGCGTGCGCGATGTCGACCTTCAAGGCGCTCGATCTCAGATTGTGAAATCGGTGTCGGCGGTCGCCGGCCCGGCCCGGCTGCACGTTCGACCGCACGGCGGGGCACCGGCTCTCTGCTAGGCAGTAGCTCCAACGCCGATGTCGCCGAAGTAGGGCGGTCCGAAGGGTCTAGCTGCGTGAGTCGTTCGACGAATGCCGCCAGCGGATGCCCGTCCGCGAGCACTCCCGGTCTATCGTCATCAGGTAGTCTGCCGCTTGCAAGCCATTGGACGAGGCGCCCGAGGCTGAAAAGATCTGAGCGTTCGTCGGCATTCTTCAGTGCGACGATCTGCTCTGGTGCCGTCCACGTCGCGATTCCTCCGACGCTCCTCGTTCTAGTGAGTCGGTCGCTTCCTCTGGCAACCGCGAGTCCCCAATCTGCGACGACCCACCTGCCGTCAAACCGCAAGATGTTGTCGACGTGCAGGTCGCGATGACGGACACCTTTCGCGTGCGCATGTTCGAGGGCGCTTCCCACGTCGCGGGCGAGCGCCAACGCATCGTCGTCCGTGACGCGATCCCACGCCTTGAGCTGACCGAGCGTTCCTTCGGCCAGCGGGAAGACGAACCATTCGCCATCTGGATGAAGTTCGAGGGCCGTCATCACGTTCGGGTGCCGCAAAGTTCTCATCACGTCCGCTTCTCGCTTTGCGCGAGCACGGGCATCGGGTGCGGGGATCGTCACTTTCAGCGCCAGTCGCTGAAGCGATTCACGGTCAACGACCTGGTACACGTTTCCGAAGCTTCCCCCACCGATGTGATGTACCGCGGTGAAGCGTTCCCGAAGGTCTGCGGGAACGAACTCGTCCAACGCCGGCAGCGGCGTACGAGCAGGAACGTTCGGGGTTGCACGAGAATCGCCCGTCGCTGGATCCGGGTCTGCGTTCGCGTGAGGGATTGGAAGCACATCCTCGAGCTGCGTCGCGTGGTCACTCACGCGGACGCCGTACTCCGTGATCACGAACGCAATCGTTCCACGGTGCTCCGCCAAGCGCTTGGAAACGAGCAACAGTAGCGCCTTCCGGGCCTCGGCTTCGTCGAGACCAACGTGGGCGAAGTTCTCCTTGCCATCCTTCGTCGGTGAGACACTCCAGTTTCGATGCCCGTGCTGAAGGAAGATCTTGTGGAGCTCCGCGAGGACTCTGCGCGCAGCCTCGTAGGGGTGCATCTGGACGTTCGACCTTTCGCAGTTCGAGCGTAGCGCGGTTTGCGGCGGCGTTCCGAAGGCGGCGCCATCGGAATGCGACTGGCTCCCGTGTGCACCTCTGAAGTCTGACGCGCGGCGCGTCAGCTACCTCGTCGCTCAACGACGGCCTGGACAGCATCAACCCCGTCGTTTCAGCCGGTCCGCGGGGCGGCGGACCCGAACGTACGATCCGCCGCCGCGGAAGAAGGATTGAGAAGAGTCAAGACGCGATCGGGCGGAGCGCCTCGCAGGCGCCCCGTGGCGGAGACCGGGGGTGACAGGCGGCGAAGCGGTGGCGAGCTGTCGCTCGACGAGCCGCGCCGTCTGCGTCCGTCGCCGCGCGTGAGCCTCTCTCGCGTTACCCTGAGGTCACGAGGACCTCATGAACCTCTGTATGTATTGCCAGGGTGACCCGCCTATGGATCCGAAGGTCGCGCAGAACCTCCAGATCTGCCCGAAGTGCGACCGTGACCTCTTGGAGGTGCGACCGACCCCACCGCCCGCCGTAAGACGGGTCGAATCCTTCGACGCCCATCCCATCGAAGCGGACTACTCCGCTGCTCCCGTCGAGAAGACGGACGAGCCGATCGAGCACGACGCGCACGACGTGCTCAATTACGCCATCGCGCTCGTTAAAGTCGTTCGGTCCGTCGAGAGGTTTACGGAGCCGACGCGAGAGCGCAGCGCGGTACTCGGGTTCATGACGGGAAGCGAGGGCCTAGACTGGGTCCTCCGGCGTCGACTCGGACACCTCTTCGAGAAGCGCATTGTCCACGGGCGCGGTCTCAGCCACAAGACGGGTAACCACAACCCCGATGCCGAGCTGCGCGGGATATTGGACGCTTTCAAAGCGCAAAGCGTAGAGCGACTCGCCGTCATCGACGAGGTCGTTAGCGGAGGACAGCTAAGGACCGCACTTCTTCGCATCCTAAAGTGGCACAAGTCGGTCGGTGCTCCGAGCTTCGCACTGCATCTCGTCGGTGTTACCGAAAAGGCGCCAGGAAACGCGGCGGAAGCGCGAGCGTGGTTTGGTGAGAAGGTATTGCGCGGCGACGAGAATTCGTTGCCGAGCAGCCTGGCCCTGACTTTCGACATCGTGAGGGCCGCGCGGCTGCTGGCGATGGATAAAGAGGGGCAGCCGTTGAAGGATGCGGCGCAAGCGAAAGATGGAACCTACGAGGTGCGAAGGATCTGGCCGGGGGGCTACAGGATCCGCTGCCCGAATCGGTTGAGCGTGCAGGGGGGAGCCAGTCTCGAGGTGATGTACTCGGCCGCTTCGCTCGATCAGCTCTTCGGCACAGTGATCTATGCCGTTTTAGGCTTCGGTTTCGTGCGGAAAGAGACGTGGCCGGAGACCATCAACAGTGCCGGTTGTATGGAGTGCAGCGCTCTGCTTGCCGAGGCCCGTGGTCGGGCGCACGAGATCGCCCTCGCGGTGCCTTCACCTGAGACGCTTCCAGGCCGCGTCGTTGGTCCGCCGGACGTCAAGATCTGGGGACCCGATGGGAAGCTCGTGGAGCTCAATCAGGGGAACTGAATCACGGTCGCGCAACAAATGTTGCAAACCGCGGCCGCTGAGCAACGCATCGTTATCTCGGATCCTTGCTCGAAGCTCACGCCAGAAGCAGGCTTCCAGGCGGGACGACGCATACGTTCGAGAGGCAGTTCAGGCCCGCATTGCACGTCCCGTTCGGGAAGCACGCTCCGCGCTCGGCGCCGGTTGCGGCTCCGTTGACGGGTTCGCGCGTGAATCGTCAGAAACGGGTGGGCGCCCAAGACGCTGGTTCGGCGGTTCGACGACGGCTTGCGAAGGATGCCGAGGTGCTGGGCAAATCACGACTGTCACGAGCTCACGCCGCGCCAAGCCATTGCTCGAGGGCGTCGACCGTTTTCAGGACCTTCGCCGACGCCGTCGGCGGCATTGTCTTCGCTTCAAGGAGTGCGGTGAGACCTCCGTCGGCGGACACAAAGGCGTCGGCGTAGACCATCGCGAAGCTTGCGTGCTCGATGTCCCAGAAGTCTTGCGGGCGCGTACGCCGTTGCAGGTCGACGGCTCGCATCCCGTGGAGTTGTGCCGCGACCTCCATTGACGGGAGTGAGGCACGGAAACGTTGAGTCATTCGTTTGCCACCGATCTCTCCGGCTCCGAGCTCAGACAATCGGCGGCGAATCTCGGCCGCGTCGGCTCCGCAGTCGCGCGCCAACAGGTCTTGGCAGGCGGGGATGACGGATGAACGAAAGAGTGCCACTCGCTCGCGAAGGATGGCCGTATTGCGGTCGAGACTTCGCTCTTTCGGATCAGCGAGACGACGCGCGCGCAGGTTCTCCATTAGAGCTACGTACTCCTTCAACTTCTCAGCGTGGCGTTCGGTTTGAGCGGCGCTGGGGATCTCCTGGCTCAGCCAGCGCAGCGAACGACCCGGAAGGTCGATATCATTCCAAGCATTGATCACAACTTCGACGACAGACGCAGGGGTATCCGCCGCGAACTCGAGCTCGCCCGTCCCGAGATAATCCGGCAGACTCGTGTACGCCTCGTTGCGCAGGATTCGAGATTCCGCGGACTCGAAGAGCCGAGCGTAGAGATGGCGAGCTTCGAGCCGAAAAATGATCTCGGGACTGCGCGACGTCACGCCCATGCACAACGCGTCCATCAGCTCCGCTTGGCTCGCGCGAAGCGAAGGTGATGGGATTCCGAAAAGCTCGCTGACGGCCGCGTACGAGACCGGAAAGATCGCGCGCCCTTTCCGCACGGCCTCCAAACAATGATCGCGGCATGCCTTCGCGGCGCCGCCGTCGCGCAGAAGGATCCAGATGTTGTTGTCGAGGTAGATGAGCTTACGGCCCTCGATGCGCTCAGCGTAGACGCGCCGGAAGTCGATGGGCTGGACCTTCACGACGGTGTTCTACACCGCGAAGTCGCCCGTGCGCCACGTCGCGGTCGTCGTGTTTGTACGTCGCTCCGGTTCGTGGCAGTCGGGCGCCGTACATCGTCGATCGGGTCGAGAACGAGGTGACTCTGCCCGCGAGGGTCGACAAGGCCGTCGAGGTCACGGCGGCCAATCGCTCTCATGAATCCCGCGACCGTGTGCGTTAAAGCAGAAAGAGAGTGGACGTTCGGCCCGCTCGTTGCCATGCATTGAGCCGAGCCATGGGAGAACCGATCCGATCAATCACCGCCGACGACCTTCGAGCATCTGGTTGGAAGGACGTGGTGGCGTCTGCAGGCCTCGCAGACTGTCAGAAGCTGGCGCAGTTGTTCGCGGAAAAGTCCGTCCGCGCGAAGGCGGAGGGGGCTCTGGAGCGCGCGTCGGCACTCGATCTGCTCGAACGCATCTGTCGTCCGGTGCTCCGTCCAGACGTTGAGGATGCGCCGCTTGGCCATCAATTCCACGACGCGATCTCGGAGCCCGAGCTGCAGGTGTTGGGATCGGTCTACGCCGAGATGGGCGGGGCCGAGCTCCAAGCCCGCGTCGCGGATGTCCTCTGGCTTCGCAAGAAGGACCGGGTCGCGGCCGAGGCCGCCACCCGCGGGTATCTCGCCGCCGCCAAAGAGTTCGAGGATCCGAAGGAGTGGTCCCGGGGCTTCGCGAGGACGAAGCGCGCGTATCAGATCGCGGCGAGCCTCGGACGGAAGAACCAACTCTTCCAAACCGTCGTTGACTTCATCGCAGATGCCATCGAGCGTCTTGCCGGGAAGGACCCGCTCTATCTCTCTGCCAGCTTGCTGGAGCTCCTTCTGGAGAGCCGCGCGCGCGACACCGACGCGGCGAAGTACGGAGAGCGAGCCGAGGCGATGGCGCAAACGGCGGCAGAGCAGAACGATGCCTGGCGGGCCGAGCGACTGTCGGCCGTGGCAGCTGGCTGGTTCGAGCGAGCTTCTGACCGAGAGAGAGCGCGATCGTGTCGGGTTGCCGGGGCCGAAGCGTTCGTTCGCATGGCAGCGCAAAGCGAGCCTCCCGGCCTGGCTGCGTCGCACGTGCAGCGTGCCGTCGCGATCTACCGTCGGATCGGAAAAGCGAGCGATCGCGTGGACGAGTTGCTAGCAAAGATGCGCGAGTACCAAGAGCGTTCGACCGCGAGCTTCCAGACCTTCAGCAGCGCCATCAACATCGAGGAAGAAGTCCGTGAAGCGCTCGAGGCAGTTCGCGGTAAGGCCACATTCAACGAGGCGCTCGTTGCCCTCGCGACGTTGGCGGGCTCGCCGAGCGTCGATGAAATGAGGAAGTCTCTCCGCGAGCGCGCGTCTGCGAGTCCGATTCAATTTCTCATCCCTCAGAAAATCGTAGATTCGAAGACCGGACGAACAACTGGCCGGAGAAACGGATTTCCGGACGACGATGCGGACGCGATCCTCTTTCAAGATGCGCGGCGCATGCAGCACATCATGGCCTCAGTCCTGAATCATGCGCGCAGGCTTGTGCTTGAGGAGCATCCATTTGGCGACGGCGACTTTCTTCCGCTCGTTCGAACGAGCCCATTCGTCCCTTCGGGGCGTGAAGTGAAGTTTGCCCGCGGGCTCGCGGCGGGGTTGCGCGGTGACTTCATGATCGCCACATCGCTGCTCGTTCCTCAGATCGAAAATTCGCTGCGCAACATCGTCGAGATCTCTGGAGGAAGAGCTTTCGGTTTGGATGAAGATGGTATTCAGGACGCTCACCTGCTCGGGCATCTTCTTGGCTCCGAGGAAGCGCGCAGCATCTTGGGCGAGGATCTCGTCTTCGATCTGCGAGGACTACTAAACGAGCGGTTCGGGACCAATCTGCGCAACGTGGAGGCGCACGGGCTACTCGACGACGAGGACTACAACTCGTCGGAGGCAATCTACTTTTGGTGGCTCACGCTACGGCTCTGCACCGTGTTCGCTTTGGACGCGAGGAAGCGTGAGCCTTCCGCCGCAGGTGATAACGCGCCTGGTGATGCGTCCTAGCGAGCACGCTCATGCCTTACGATGTCTACAAGAAGACTCCCATCGAGACGATCTCGGAGGAACACATTCTCCTTGATTCGCTAGGCGGTCGCCTCGCCTCGAAGGCGCTGCTCGACAAGTCGACGAATGATCGGTTTGGCGCCACCATCGATATCGCGCTGGCAGATTGTCTGCTGCCGATCCGCGTGTTGCTCGATGCGAAGGCTGCCGATGGCCGCTCCCCGCCACCGCTTCGGGGCGTGAAGGCGAAGGACGGACGACTCTTCAATTTGCTTCCTGGGGGCAAGCCTGAGATGGCCGCGCCTCGGATCGATGTCGACGAGAGGGAGGGGAAACTCGCGATCGAAGGGCATGCTCGCAGCATGCGCGAGGCGAGGCAGCTCATGCGCCGAGTATTGGCGAAGCACTCGCTGCCGATCGAGCTTCTCGAGAAGATCGCAAAGAGCGGCGAAGAGCACATACCGGACCTCGAGATCTCGCTCGAATATGACAGCAACGTCTGGCGTGGGATCCTCAAGACTGCGTGCAATCTGCTCGCATACCAGCGGAGCGACCTGTTCCTCGGCTCCGGGTTCGACGCGGTGCGAAAGTTCGTGCTCGATGGTGACGGCCACCCATGGGACTTTCTCGCCTTCAACACATCGCCAATCGATCTTGCTCTTGAAGGTCGACAGTTTGGCGACGTCGATCATCTCGTGGTGCTGAACGGAGACTGCGCAACGGGTGACGTTTTTGGGCTGGTCGTCTTGTACGGACAGCTTCAATTCACGGTGCGGCTCGGCGTCGGGCCAATGGTGTCTTC
Source organism: Labilithrix sp. (assembly GCA_019637155.1). Taxonomy (NCBI): domain Bacteria; kingdom Pseudomonadati; phylum Myxococcota; order Polyangiales; family Labilitrichaceae; genus Labilithrix; species Labilithrix sp. The sequence goes on from JAHBWE010000026.1 coordinate 23,392, forward strand.
CTTCACTTCGGCCTACCGCGTCGATCAATTGGGCGGGCGAGACCGGCTGGACGCCCATGAGGACGCATCGATTGAAGTACCCGCGTACCATAGATATTCCGAGGCCCATTATTCGAGCTGGCTCGAGTCGCAGGCGGCAGCGATGAATCGCCTCATGCCATACGTCATGCGTAGGGCACGGGAGGCCGCGGTTCGATCGCTGATCGAGAAGTCGCTGAAGGAGACTTTCGGAGCGCCCGATGGGACCGCGATTACGGAGGCGCAGATTCAGGATTTCGCATCGCGCGTGAGCGAGAGGTTCGTCGCCATGATGTTTCATCAAGGCATGTTCCACCGGGATGATTAGGCGGCAGGTGGCTCCGGACGCGCCGTTCTGGTCATGCGGTTCGAAACGGCGTCGGGCCTGCGAGCGTGAGCTGGCACGTCCAAAGAAGGCCGCCGCTCGTCGCGCTTGGCGCTGCATGAGCCTGCCGCTATCAATCGGCGATGCGCAGCTCGTTCGTCCTTCCGTTCATCCTCGGAGCCCTCGTTGTGGGAGGTTGCTCGAAGAAGCCGCCGCCTCCAGGAACCATCGAAGTCACCGCTGACGACAAGGGATTCAAGCCGAGCTCGGTTCACTTCAAGAAGGGCGAGCCAGCGACGCTCCTCTTCACGCGCACGACGGACGATACGTGCGCCACGTCGGTCGTGTTTCCGGAGCTGAACGTGAAGAAGGATCTCCCGAAGGGAGAGCCCGTGGCGATCACGATCCCGACCGACAAGGAACAGACCCTGACCTTCCAGTGCGGCATGGGGATGTACAAGAGCTCCGTCGTCGTCGCCGCGAACTGAGCCGGCGCTCACGCACCGTGCGTGCGGAGTGCGTCGAGCGTGACGGTGATGAGGCGTCGCACGGCGCCCTTCGACGGTACCCCGTTCGCCGCCGACAGCGCGTGCACGCAGAAGCTTGCGAGCTCATCGGGCGGAACGTCACTCCGGATTCGACCGCTCCCGATGCCACTGACGAGAAGATCCCGGATCAGCGTCCGGACGGCATCGTGCGCTCGATGCATGTGCGCGCCACGGTGAAGCATTGCGGCGAGGTCTCCCCCGTGGTCGCGCCGTCCCTGCGCGACGCGTTCGAACACTGCGCGTAGTCGCTCGAACACGTCGCTGTCGCTGTCGCGCAGCTTCGCGAGCTGCTCGACGTGATGCGACACCTCGCGCTCGTGCCACGCGAGGAGGATCGACTCGACGTCGGGGAAGTACTTGTAGAGCGTCGCGCGGCCGATACCGGCCCTCTCGGCGACGAGAGACATCGTGACCTTCCGGATGCCCAGCTCGTGCGCCAGGACCGCCGTCGCGTCGAGGATGGCGGCCGTAACGTCGTGGCGATGCTCGTCGATCGTCGCGCTCCACAGCTTCGGAGGCATCGACAAAATGTACTACGCCGCTCTTGCGAGACACGCTGTATCGATCCATACACTGTGTATCGAAAAACGTTGAGGTGCTTCCATGATGACTTCACGGACGAGGAAATTCGCTCTCGAGGCGCATCTCTTCGCGACATCCGGATGGCTTGGCGCCGTCGTCGCCTTCCTGGCGCTCGCGATCGGCGCGGCGCGCACTGAAGACGCGTCGACGTTAAGCGGCGCGTGCGTTGCGATGAACATCGTCGTCCGCTACGCCGTCGTGCCGTGCGCGTTCGCGTCGCTCGTCACGGGGGTCGTGTCGGCGGCGGGCACGAAGTGGGGGCTCCTCCAACACTACTGGGTCGTCGCGAAGCTCGTGCTCGTCATTCTCTGCACCGTCGTTCTCATGGCTCAACTCGGACCGATCGAACGGATCGCCGCCGCTGCCGCATCGGGACGCCCCGTTGGTCCCGAGCTGCATCGTCCCCTCGTCCACGGCGCGGGCGGTCTCGTCGTGCTCCTCATGGTGCAGGCGCTGAGCGTCTACAAACCGTGGGGACGGCTTCGCAAGAGCGCCGTCTGAGCGCTCGGCTCACCGTCCCTCGTCCCACGCGTCCTACGCGTCTACTCGTTCGAACCGCCGTCCGAGGACGGCGGGTCTTCGTCGAAGTGCTCGAGGTACACGTCGGTGCCGTTCTCGACCGCGCTCAGGAGATACCCGATCGCGGCGCTACGGCCCTTCGTGCGCGCAAGCTCACGGGCCGTTTCCTCGCGTTGCCAGAGCGTCGCCGCAAGCTGGATGACGATGTGGCTGAAGACGTCGCGAAGCGGCCGCTTGTCGGCGGCCGGGCGAGGTACGACGCACCGGGCGAGATGCTGCCGGACGTCCGTGGTTTCGAACGACCATTGGCCGTCGTGCGGCCCGATGACGTGCGCGGCGAGCCCGTTTCGGATCGCTTGGATTTGCTCCGCGTCCTGGACTTCGTACGCAGTGATGAGACCCATCGCCTCGGAATACTCGAGCACGGCGGAGAACATGCGGAGGCCCGATGGAACCTTCGCCACCTTTCCTTGCTCCGGTGGACGCAGCGTCGCGAGGACGAGCCCTTTCAGCGCCTCCTCGATCATCGCGCCGCCGACGAGAGCGGCCCCTCGGTCGCTCTCCTTCAGCAGGTTGTGGCGGACCTGTTCCCAGCGCCGCTTCGTCTTCTCGGAGAGGTCGCTCGAGTCCTTCGTCATCGACCCACGTTACATCGCGGTCGCGCGAAGGACGAACGGGGCGGTGATGACGCGGTCGCCGCGCTTCACCTGCATGAACATCTTGTAGAGGCCAGCCTTCGGCAGGGTGACCTCGACGTCGAGGACCGACGCGGTCGACCCCGCCGCCGGAGGCGTCGTGCCGTGTCCGCCGTGTCCGCCGTGACCTGTCGCCGGGGCAGCAGGCATGTCGTGTCCGCCGTGTCCGCCATGTCCGCCGCTGCCGGCCGGCATGCCGTGAGCGTGGATGAACGTCGACGAGTCTTCCGAGAGGACGATGGCGTGACCCGGCATGCCGAGCCAGTCGACCATGTCCGTGGCGGGCGCGCCCGCGAGCGTCTTGATCGCGACCTTCAGGGTCGCCGCCATGCCCGGCATGATCATGCCGTGTGGGATCGGCTGGAGCTCGACCCGCGTGTCGTCCGCGATCGTGTAGCGAAGCGCGTTGCCGCTGAAGATGGGCCCTGCCGCGAGGTTCGGCGCGACGGCCGCGGCGCCCTCGGGCGCGAGCGACGACGTGCTCGTCTGAGCGGTCGCGGGGCCCTTCGGGTCGTACTCGAAGAACAGCTTGTACGGTTGCGACGCGGTGATCGGCGCATCGACGATGAGCGAGCCGTTCGCCTCGAGCGCCGGGTGCAGGTGGAGGAAGCTCTTCAGATCGGAGCTGACCGCCACGAAGTGCATCGGCTGCGTATGGAGGTCGTCGAACTCCTTCACCTGCCGGCCGTTGGGATCGACGACGCGCAGCGTGAGGCGCGAGGTCTCGCCGGCCTGGACGGGGTCCGCGGAGACCGCGACGCGATAGGTTCCATCTCCCGCGGGCGGCGCGATGATGTCCTGGACAGCGGCGCCTTCGGCGTCGACCTCGGTCGAGCAGGCTGCGGTGACAAGGACGAGCGCCGAGAGGGAAAGGTAGAGACCACGCATGGCGGGGTACGTAGCATGATGTCCTACACGCGCAACCGCTTCTCGCGCGCTTAATTGTATGATTTTGCGAAAGAAAACTGTAACCGAGCCGGTTACGGTGCCTTCGATCCTTCGACCTGCCAAGCGTCGGCAGCGGACGAGGCATACTCGCCGGCGATGCACCGGATCGCGTACGCCGGCTTGGATGGCTGTCCGCTCGCCGCATTTGCGACGCATCTTCCGACGGACCGGCCTTCGGATCTTCCGCTCCTCGTCCTGATGCACGGCGGCGGGCCGGACCACCGCAGCCTCGTGCCTTTGAGCGAGCGTCTCGCGAGCGAAGCGGTGGTGGTGCTTCCGGACGTGCGCGGTTATGGCGCGTCGATCTGTCGTGACCCGACTCGACACACGTGGGCACGTTACGTCGACGACGTCGTCGCGCTCCTCGACGCGTTGCGCGTCGACCGCGCGATCATCGGAGGCGCCGGGCTCGGGACGACGATTAGCCTCCGAACCGCGGTCGCGCACCCCGAGCGCGTCTCGGGGCTCGTCCTCATCAGCGTCGAGGACATCGAGGACGACGCAGCGAAAGCAGCGGAGACCGCGTTCATGGACGCATTTGCAGAGCGCGCGCGAACGGGCGGAATCAACGCGGCCTGGGCTCCCATCCTTCCGGAGCTGTCGCCCGTCATCGGAACGATGGTGCGGGAGGCGATCGACGACATGGATGTCGCGAGCATCGCCGCAGCCGCTCACATCGGTCATGACCGCGCGTTCAAGGGGCCGGAGGAGCTTTACGGCCTCCCGATGCCTGCTCTCCTCTTCGCCGGCGGAGACTGGCGCCATCCGGCCGCGCTCGCGAGGAACCTTGCGGAGCGTTTGCCGCGCGCACGACTCGGCACGGCGACGATGTCGAACGCGCTCCGAACGGCGAGCGACTTCGCGGATGAATTCGCGCCCGAGATTATCGAGTTCCTGCGAGAGCTTCGTGAACGCCCGAAAGCGGAGCGCCGATGAACCGCCGCCTCTACGCCCTCCACCGCTGGCTCTCCGCCGTCGCCGTCCTGCAGATGCTCGCGTGGATGGTCTCCGGATTGTTCTTCGCAGCCGTGCCGAAAGAACGCGTCATGGGGCCGAGCACCCAAGGCGTTCCGCCGAGCGGCCTCGACGTCTCGGGGATGCTGTCCGCCGAGGAGCTCGCTCGGGCTGCCCGCGCCAACGGGGTCGGGGAGGTGCGCAAGATCGAGGTGCGCACGATCGGCGGGGCGCCACGCGTGGTGATCACCGGCTCGCTATCGCGTATCCGCCTTGACCCTCGGACCGCAGCGTCGGTGCCCGTCGAGCGCGACGAGGCCATCGCGATCGCGAAGGCGGACCAAGGCTCCGTGGCCGTCGACGCGAGCGCCGAGTCGGTCGCGCGAGACGCACCGATCGAGTATCGCGACAAGCCACTGCCTGCGTGGCGTGTGGTGCTCGCCGATGGCAAAGGCACCGCGATCTGGGTGGATGCCGTCTCCGGCGACGTGACCGCGCGGCGGAACGACACATGGCGCATCTACGATTTCTTCTGGAGCCTCCACACGATGACCTACTGGGATCGTACGAACTACCGGTCCACGCTGCTCGTCGTGGCGGCAAGCATCGGTCTTCTCGTGACGATCAGCGGCGGCGTCCTGTGGGGGACACGTATCGCGCGTTCGATGAGGCGGGTCACCGCTCGCGATAGTCGTCCGCGCGAAGACCGTAGCGTTTGAGCAGACGATGCACGCTCTCGCGCTCGACGCCGGCACGCTCCGCCGCCTGCGTGACGTTTCCTTTTACGGCCTTGAGGACGGCGATCAGGTATTCGCGCGTCATGCGGTCACGCGAGAGCGCGAGCACCTCGCGGTACGTGAGGGTCGCGAGGTCCACCTCCGGCGGTTCACCGTCTTCGAGGATTTCTTCGGGCAACGCGGTCCGTAGAACCTCATTGCCTCGGGTGAGCGCCGCCGCGCGGGAGACGGCGTTCTCGAGCTGGCGAACGTTTCCCGGCCAAGAATATTGGTTCAACGCGGTGAGAGCGTCCTCGCTGAATCGAAGCACGCGCCCTTCGTCGATCGGCGCCGCGGCGAGGAATTCGTTTGCGAGCGGCACGATGTCTTCGCGGCGTTCGCGCAGCGGTGGGACGTGAATCGCGACGACATGGAGAAGGTAGAACAGGTCCTGGCGCAGGCGTCCGTCGGCGACAGCGGTCGCGGCGTCGTTCGTCGTCGCCGCGACGACGCGCACGTCGACCGTGGCCCGCTGCAGGGCATTCAAAAGCTTCGCCTGGAGCGGAAGAGAAAGCTCCGTGACGTTCGCGAGCAAGAGCGTGCCCGCGCGAGCAGCTTCAAACGGCGCTCGGAGGTCCTCCTCCGTAAGCGCGTCGCAGTCGAGCGCAACGAAGGGCCCCGGAGCACGCGCGCTGCGAGCGTGAATCTCCGCAGCCACGAGCTTCTTCCCCGTCCCGGCCTCGCCCGTGATCAAGACGTTCGCTCGTGACGCCGCCGCCTGCGCGACCACGTCGACGACGGCTCGCATCGCGGGGCTCGCGGCGACGATCTTCCGCCCTTTCGGGACGCCGCGATTGCCGGCCTTCCCGCGCCGCGAAAGCGCGCCCCGAATCGCATCCATCGCGTCGTCGGGGTCGAACGGCTTCGTCAGGTAGTGATGCGCGCCCGCCCGCAGCGCCTCGACCGCGTCGGGGACGGCGGCGAAGGCCGTCATCAGGATCACCTCGACGTCCGGGTACAAGGTCTTGATTTGCTTGAGGACAGCGAGGCCATCCATGCCCGGCATCTTCACGTCGCAAACCACGACGTCGACGCTCTCACGCGCGAGGAGGCGCAGTGCTTCTTCCCCATTCGCCGCAGTGAGAAGATCGAGCTCAGTGCCCGCCAGCCTTCGGAAGAGAGCATGGAAGTTGAGCTTGTCGTCGACGACGAGGACCCGCGGCTTGGCCATCACGCAGCCCGCTTGCTCGCGTCGAGCGGCAACACGATCCGCATCGTCGTCCCGCCGGACGGTGCGTCGCCGCAGTCGATCGTTCCAGAATGCGCGTCGACGATTGCATGGGCGATCGCCAAGCCCAGCCCGACGCCGCCCGCTTTCGTCGTCACGAACGGCTCGAAGAGGCGGTTACGGACGTCGCGCGCGATCCCCGGCCCGTCGTCCGAGACCGTGACCTCGACCCCGGCGTCCCACGATCGCGCCACGACCGAAACGTGGCCGCCCGGCCGAACCGCTTCGGCCGCATTCGCTATCACGTTGGAGAAGACCTGGCGCAGCCGGCCCGGATCGCCGATGGCTGATATGGGACCGCCAGCGGGGACGACGAAGGAGATTTCGTCGAAGCGCCCGCTGCTTCGGAGGCGGTCCACGCACTCTTGCAGGAGCTTCACGACGTCGAACGTCTCCACGGCGAGCCCCTGCGGTCTTGCGAGATCGAGGAGGCCTTCGACGATGCGCTTGCACTGCTTCGTCTCCTCCTCGATCACGTCGAGGCCCTCGTCGTCGCGCCGATCCGAGCGGCGCATCGTCTTCACGAATCCGAGAATGACGCCGAGAGGGTTGTTGATCTCGTGCGCGACGCCGGCCGCGACCTGACCGATCGAGGCGAGCCGCTGCGCGCGGAGCATCTCGTCGTGATGCCGCTGGAGGCTGGCCGCCATTTCGTGAACCCCTCGCGCGATCTCGGCAAACTCGTCGTGACCCTCGATGGGAATTCGCGCGTTGAGATCACCGCGGCCGATGGCGCGCGTGCCATTGCGCAGCAGCGTCACCCGCGAGGCGATCCATCGCGTCGTCAGCGCCGCGCCGAGCGCCGCGAGGAAGGCCGCGAGCACGAAGCAGGTGACCGCGGTCGTGCGGGTGCGCTGGCGGACCGCGTCCGCGCGGGCGCGAGCCTCGATGGTTCGGCGCTCGAACCTCGTGTTGAGCGCGCCGATCTTCCGGAGTGCGTCGACGACGACGGCTTCGGTGCCGGCATGAAGTTGTCTCACCTCGTCCGCGCTGCCGCGGTCGATCGCCGCGAGCGTGAGGGTGTGGAACTCGTCGTCGTTGCGCTGGACGAGCGCGCCGATCAGGTCGACGTCCGAACGGTCTCGAGGTTCCTCGACGACGCCCAGGAGCGTCGCGATCGCCTCGCGCGTCAGTCTCGCGATGTCTTCGTAGTGGCCGAGATGGGACCGGTTTCCTTCGATTATCGTGTGCGCCTGGTGGATGTACTGCTCGCGGACGAGCGCCGAGACGCGATGTCCGGCGTCCTTCGCCCGATCGAAGCGCGCGACGTCCGCATCTGCCGCGTCGAGCCGTGTCGTCGCGTGCACCACGACGCCGAGCGTGATCGCGAAGAGCACCAGGTTCAGCGTGAACGCGATGGCCAACCGCCGGACGAGCGTGGAGCGTGTCGCCGTCGTCATCGCGCGTGCCATTCTAGGAATGGCTCCCGACGTCCCACGCGAAAGCGCCGTGTGTAACGCTGCCGGTCACACTCGCGAAGGCCCCGACGCGGCGGCTATTCTCGAGGCTCGGCCTGGTGCCGTCGGGGGTATGCCCATGAAACGACTTGCCGTGACGCTCGTTGCGTTGATGACGAGCGCCATCGCGTGTGGCGGATCCGATGCGGAGGTCGCGACGGGACCCGTCGCAGGCGCTGAGCGCGGGCCGTGCTTCGCGAATGGGACGTGCAACGCCGGTCTGCAGTGTCTGTCGAGCACGTGCGTCGCGGCCGGCTCGTCTTCCTCGAGCAGCGGGAGCGGAACCAGCACCAGCTCGAGCAGCTCCAGCTCCGGTGGACAGCCGCCACCCGAAGACGCCGGCAAGGACGCCGACGCCGCTCCGCAGAAATTCAACGACGCGGGCGACCCGTGTCCCGGCGCCGTCATCTTTCATCCCGGCACCGAGACGCGCGATGCGAACACGTCCGTTCCGTTCTCCGGACGTGGGCGGGATGCCAACTGCGTTCCGATCACCGGCGCGAAGCTCGTCTGGACCGACAGCATCGGCGGCGGCACGATCGGAACAGGCGAGACGTTCAATCACACGTTCACCGTGAAAGGCAGCCACACGATCACGCTGACCTCGACGGACGGCGCAGGCGCGTCGACGACGGCGACCGTCACGTTCACGATTCAGTGAGCGTGATCCCGCAGACCTCAGCGAGTGGGCGGCCGGTACGCTGCGCTCGTCGAAGCTGGGAGTAACGCCAGTAGGTGTAGATCACGGGGATCAGCTCGAGCGTGAGGAACGCGCTCGAGAGGAGACCGCCCACCATGGGCGCCGCGATGCGCTTCATGACGTCGGCGCCGCTCCCGTGGGCCCAGAGCAGCGGAACGAGCCCGAAGAGCATCGTCGCGACGGTCATCACCTTCGGGCGAACGCGGCGCACCGTGCCTTCCGTATGGGCATGGATGATGTCGTTCAGGTCACGAATCTTGCCGACGCGAAGCCTCCGGATGAAGGCGTGATCGATGTACACGATCATGACGACGCCGGTCTGCGCGGCGAGCCCCACCAGCGCGATCACACCGACGAGCACCGCCGTCGATATACGGTAATCGAGCACGTAGAGGAGCCACACACTCCCGACGAGCGCGAACGGGATGGAGAGGAAGACAATCAGCACTTCCGTGAAGTGCTTGAATTGGAAATAGAGCAAGAGCGCGATGGAAAGCAGCGCGAGCGGAATCAGGATCCGCATCCGTTCGCGCATGCCTTCGAGCAGCTCGTACTGGCCGGTCCAGCGGATGTACATGCCTGGCCCGAGCCGGACCTGTCCGCGGGCCTGCGCCGCGGCGACCGCCGCCTTCGCGTCCTCGACGTAACCGCCGATGTCGCGCGACGGCTCGATATCGATGTAGACGTACCCGACGAGGAGCCCGGCCTCGTTGCGCAGCATCGGCGGGCCGTCGACGATACGCACGTCCGCCAGCTCCCGGAGCGGGACGTCGGCGCCCGGTCGGCCGCGGAGTGGAATGCGCACCTCCCGGAGCTTCTCCGGCGTGCTCCGGAAGTCTTGCTGATAGCGGATGTTGACGCTGAAGCGACGCCGGCCTTCCACCGTCGTCGTCACCGGCTCGCCGCCGACGGCGGTCGCGACGACGTCGTTGAGGTCGTCGACCTGCATGCCGTAACGCGCCAGCGCTTCGCGGTTCGGCACGACGTCGACGTACTCGCCCCCGAGCGAGCGCTCGTAGAAGACGCTCCTCGTTCCGGGGACCGCGCGCATCGCGCCCTCCAGCTCGGTTCCAGCCGCCTCGATCGCCGCGAGATCGGCACCGAACACCTTGACCCCGACCGGCGTCCGCACACCGGTCGTGAGCATGTCGACGCGCGTCTTGATCGGCATCGTCCAGGCGTTCGTCCACCCAGGCATCTGCAGCTTCGCGTTCATCTTCGCGATGAGCTCGTCCCACCGCTCCTGGTCCTGCTCCGGCCAGAAGACGAGAAGAGGGGCTTTGAGAAACTCCGGGGCCTTCGAGAACCAGCGATGGCGATGCACCTTCGGCCATTGCTCGCGCGGTTTGAGCTGCACGACCGTCTCGACCATCGACAGCGGCGCAGGATCGGTCGGCGACTCGGCGCGACCGACCTTACCGAAGACGCTCTTCACCTCCGGGAAGGAGGCGAGGACGCGGTCCTGATGCTCGAGTTGGCGCTTGGCTTCCTCGATCGAGACGTTCGGCAGCGTCGTCGGCATGTAGAGAATGTCGCCCTCGTTGAGCGGCGGCATGAACTCGTTCCCGAGCTTCAGGAATGGCGGAATCGCCGATAGAAGCGCGAACACGCCGATCGCGAGGGTCGTCTTCGGGTTCCGCAGCGCGACGTACACGAACGGCTCGTAGACGCCCATGATCGCGCGCGAGACGGGATGGTTCTTCTCGGTGCGGATGCGCCCGCGGACGAGGAGGTCGCGGAGCGCCGGCGCGAGTGTGATGCTGACGACGGCGGCGGAGAGCATGACGAACGTCTTCGTGTAAGCGAGCGGCTTGAACAGGCGGCCAGCCTGTCCGTTCAGGCCGAACACCGGAATGAAGGAGAGCGCGATGATGAGGAGCGAGAAGAAGATCGCGGGCGTCACCTCCTTCGCGGCGGCGTGGAGGAGCTTCGCCCGCTGCGCGTTCGGTAGATCCGGTGGCGCCTTTTCGAGCGCCTTGTGGCAGGCCTCGATCATGACGATCTCCGCGTCGACCGTCGCGCCGATCGCGATCGCGATCCCGCCCAGACTCATGATCGTTGCCGGGATCCCGAAGAGGTACATCGGGATGAACGCCAGCACGACGGAGATGGGCAAGCTGATGATGGGGAGTAGCGCGCTCCGGAAATGAAGGAGGAAGACGAGGATGACGATGCTGACGACGATCACCTCCTCGGTGAGCGAGCTACGCAGCGTCGCGATCGCGCGCTCGATGAGCGTCGAGCGATCGTAGGTCGGAACCATCTCGACCCCCTCCGGCAAAGCGGACTTCAGCTCGCCGAGCCTGGACTTGACCCGCGCGATCACATCGAGCGCGTTCTCGCCGTAGCGGGCCATGACGATGGCTCCGACCGTCTCGCCCTTTCCATCGAGCTCCGCGAGACCGCGTCGGATGTCGCCGCCGAACTGGAGCGTACCGACGTCGCCGACGCGGATCGGCGTCCCGTCCGGGCCGGCACGAATCGCGACGCGTCCGAGGTCGCCGAGGTTCTCGAGGTAGCCGCGGCCGCGCACGAAATATTCGCGACCGCTCATCTCGAGGACTCGGCCGCCGACCTCTCCGTTCGACCGCCGGATCGCGCCGGCGACGTCTTCGACGTGGAGCCCGTAGGCCCGGAGCTTGTCGGGGTCGAGCGTCACCTGGTACTGGCGCTCGTAGCCGCCGACCGTGGCGACCTGCGCGACGCCGGGGACGCTCTCGAGCGCGTAGCGGAGCGTGAAGTCCTGCAGCGTCCGCAGCTCCGCGAGGTCGTGACGGCCAGACTTGTCGACGAGGGCGTACTCGTAGACCCAGCCGATCCCGGTCGCGTCCGGGCCGAGCACAGGCGTGACGTCGTTCGGCAGCTTCGCGCGGAGCGCGCTCATGTATTCGAGCACGCGGGATCGCGCCCAGTAGACGTCCGTGCCCTCGTCGAAGAGCACGTACACGAACGACATGCCGAACATCGAATAGCCGCGCACCGCGGTGACCTGTGGCGCAGCGAGGAGCGCGCTGGCGACGGGATAGGTCACCTGGTCTTCGACGAGCGTCGGCGAGCGTCCTTTCCACTCCGAGAACACGATGACCTGCGGATCCGACAGGTCCGGAATCGCATCGAGCTGCACGCGCTTCGCGGAGACGCACGCGCCCGTGACGAGCGCGGCGTAGACGAGGAGGACGAGCCAGCGGTAGCGCGCCGACAGGTCGATGATCCAACCAATCATGGCTTGTCCGAGCCTGGCGTCGCCTGCGCGATCGACGCCTGGAGGCGGCTCTCGGAGTCGATGAGGAAGGTCGCGCCCGAGACGACGCGCTCTCCGGCGGCGAGCCCGTCGACGACGATCACGCGTTCGCCGTCGCTGCCGGAAACGGCAACGACGCGGGGCGTGAAGCGGCCTTCTTTCTCGACGACGAAGACATATTTGGCATTACCGGTTTCGACGAGCGCGTCCCGCGGAATCGCGACTCCAGAGCGTGCGCTCACGGACAGATCGACCGTCCCATATTCGCCAGGCGTATATCTACGGCTCGCGGTATTGCGAATTTGCATTCGCACGCGCCGCGTCCGCGCCTCCGCGTTCACGAGCGGGTAAACGAGGTCGACCTTCGCCGTGATCGCATCGTCAGGGCGCGCGGTGGGGACGAAACGGCCGTCGACGCCGGGTCGCAGCGCGCTCGCGTCCGCGAGGAGCACGTCGGCGACGACGTACACGGTCGAGAGGTCCTGGACCTCGTAGAGGAGCATCTCGGGCGTGACGTACGAGCCGAGGACGACGTTCTTCTTCGTCACGAAACCGCCGCGTGGCGCTGTCACCGCGATTGCGCGGATGGTCTCCCGTTTCGTGGCCACTCGATCGATCTCGACCGGCGACATGCCGAGCAGCTCGAGCTTCCGGGCCGCCGCGCTCGCGGACGCCGCGCCGGCGTCGCCCGCCCAGCGGCTGATGGTGAGGAGCTCGTTCTGCGCCTGCAGCGCTTCGGGGCTGTAGACGGAGAGCATCGTCTGGCCCGCGCCGATCGCGATCCCGGTCTGATCGACCTGGATCGCCTCCACGAAGCCGGCGGTACGCACGTGGACCTCGCTGACCCCTTGCTCCGGCGGGACGACGATCGCCGTCACGCGTAGGCCGCCGTTCAACGCGCGCTCTTCGGCGGTCGCCGTACGGACGCCGATCGACTGGATGCGGTCGAGGGTGAGCTTAACCGGCGTGGTGCCCGGGGGGATGTTGCCCGGCGTCGTGCCGACCATCGAGGGCGCTTTCCGTGGTGCCGCGTCGGGTCCGGCATCCATGCTCGGCTCTGCTGCTCCGTCTGCGTCGGGCTCGGCCACGCCGCCCCGGTCCGTGGCAATGAGCTCGAGGTCCATATGGCAAATAGGACACTCCCCGGGCTCGTTCGAGACGACCTCGGGATGCATCGGGCACTGGTACTTGGGCGCCGCCTTTGCGGTCCCGTTCTGCGCCGTCGAGATCCGCGTCGTCGCGTAGGAGAGCCACATGAAGCCCGCGAGCGTCGCGGCGGCGACAACCAACACCCAGCGGACGATCGCCATCGTCTTCGCGCCGCGCGGCGGCCGCTCTTCGCCCTCCGCCATCGGCTCTTCCGTCTCGTGCGGTTCAGCGCCCATCGTCGTCTCCTCCCTGCAGCATCGAATCGGTGAGCGGCCCGAGCGGGCGGCGCGGGACCTCTTGTCCAACCGCGGCGTCGAGCTCCGCGAGCGCGTGGTCCAGGCTCGCGCGTGCCGCGACGACCTCGCTTTCGACGTCGACGACGGCGCGTTGTGCGGACAGGAGCGTGAGGATGTCCACGCGTCCGGTCTCGTATCCGGCCCACACGACCTCGAACGAGCGCTTCGTCGCGGGGACCGCCCGGTCGCGGAGGGCCTGAAGCCGGAGCGCGGCGGCGAGCCGATTCGTATCAGCCTGCGCGACCTCGGCCGTCACCGGAATCGTCGCCGCCTCTGCATCTCGCCGCGCGGCGAGCGCCTGCGCGTCGGCGGCTTCGCCTCGCGCGCTCGCGTCGCCCCAGAGCCAGGGAAGGCTCATCGACGCGTTGGCGCCGTAGCCGTGGACCGGCATCATTCCGACGGGCGCGAAGTAGAGCGCGGCGACGCTGAACGACGGGAGCGTGGCTTCCTTCTTCGCGGCGCGCGCTTCTTCGATCCGTCCCCGCTTCGTCGCCGCGGCGGCGCGGACCTCGGGGCGGACGGTCAACGCCTTCGCCATTGATTCGCGCAGATCCCACGCCGCCGTCTCGGCTTCGCCGCTCACCGGCGGACCGAGCGGAGCGTTCACGTCTCGGGCGAGGAGAGCATTCAGTCGCCCGCGCGCTCCGATCATCCGCGAGCGGTCGCCGATCACGTCCGCCTCGACGCGGGCCAGCTCGACCTCCGCTTGCGTGACGTCCGTGAGGGGAGCGCCGGCCCCAAGCCGCGCGCGCGCGACCTCGAGCGCGCGGGCCGCGATCGCGCGATGCTCGACGTGGATGCGGTGCCGCGCCGTCGCTTCGACGTAGTCGGCGAAGGCGTGGTCTGCATCGCGGCGAAGAATGCGGACGCGGTCCTGGACCATCGCGCGTTCGGCCGCGGCGAGCTCGTTCCCCGCGCTCTCGCGTGCGCCCCGAGCGCCGGGGGCGGGGAAGCTCTGCCCGACGCCGACCATCACCATCCCCGCGTTCGAGATGGCGTAGGGCTTCGCGATCGGGACCTGCCAGATCTGGAGCATGACCTCCGGCGGCGGCAGCTTGCCTGCGGCGCTCGCCGTGAAGGCGGTGGCCCGAGCGCGCTGATCGGCGGCAGCGACGGACGGATGGCGTGCGACGGCCTCGCGGAGAACGGTGGTGCGATCGAGCGGGCCGGCCGTGATCGCGTCGGCGATCGCCGTCCTTGGCGCAGAGAGCGCGAGGACCGAGATCGCGACGAGCACGCCCCGACCGGGGGTGAACATCGACATGAGCTTTCCTTCGAAGTCAGGCGGGAAACACCGGAGCCGGGCGTCGGGCGCGGCTCTGCCTGCGTGGACACGCGCGCGGGCGCGGTCCGAAGGTCAGCTCAGTTCAGGAACACCATCAGCTCGGCGCGGTGCCGGGATCTCACGATCGGCCCGGCGCGACCTTCGTGCTCGACGCGCCCGCGAACGAGCGGCAGCGCTGTCGCGACGACCTCGGCAGGCACCGGCACGGTCGCGAGGAGCGGCGCAGTGACGGACGGTGTCGGCTTTGCCACCGAGCCGCCCGGAGGAAGCTTCGCAACCACGCGGTGCTCGCAGCAATCCGGCGTGCGGAGCTCCGGACCGGTCTTCTCCGAGTGGTGCTCGCGGTCAGCGGCGCAGCAAGGCGCATCGCTGATGCGCTCCATCATCGGGCAGTACACGTAGGTGGCGCCAGCGCGGAGAACACCGAACAGCGTGGCCAGCGCCAACGCCGTGGTCGCGAGCCGGACGAACGCCACGCGCAACCGCGCAGCGATACGTCGTTTCCGGGGCGGCGACATGCGGACGACCTTAGGCGCGGAGGTGCTGCGGAGCAAGTCGACCGTGCGTTCGCCGACCGCGTTGCCGCCGGCGTCAATGACAGCGATGGCCTGCGGCAAGCCGACCGACACGGATGAACGCTCGGTATCGCGAGGCGTAGCCGCCGAGACTATGTTATGACCACCGCGTGAAGCGGAGCGGGAGCATGGACGGTCGTCGACGCGCGCGCTGGATCGCTCGCGTGATGGCCGTTTTTCTTGCTGTCGTCTCCATTGCCTCGAGTGTCACGATCGACCCCCGCTGCGTCGTCGCGACGGGAGATCTCGAGACGGACGACGACGGGGCTCCGTGTCCGTGTCCTCTCGACTGCACTTCATGCGCGACCGCGCGTGCGGTGCCTCCCTCGGCGCCGAGCTCCGCGCTCGAGCCGATCGTCCTTCGTGCGACTCAAGAGGCGCCGCCCATCGAGGCGGACGCGCCGCCGAGCTCACCGGATCCAGCTGAGATCAGTCACGTACCCAAGGCGTGACGCGCTGAGGAGCTGACGGACGTCCCTGTGCCAGTACGCGCAGCGGTGACGTCTGCTTCCGCGCGCCCGTGGGCATCGTGTCATGGCCTCACGCGCGGCGCTTGCGTCGCCACCTAAGCGCCGATGCGTCGTTGCGCTCGTGCGAGGTGGTACCGACTGCAGCGCCAGCCCTTTCCACTCGAAGGAGTTTTCCATGCGAAAAGAGCGAATCTCTCTCGTTGGCATCGCCGCCATCCTCATCGTGACCGCGGCTGCCGGTTGCAAACGCGACCCCGCGCCGGCCCCGGAGACGAAGCCGGCGGCGACCGTGAACAACAACAACGTCTCGACGAAACCGGCGAGCAGCGTCGTGCCTGGGTCGTTCGAGGACTGGTGCGACGAGCATCAGGTGCCCGAGTCACAGTGCACGAAGTGCAATCCCGATCTCATCCCGGCGTTCAAGGCGGCCGGAGACTGGTGCAACGAGCACGGCCTGCCGGAGTCGCAATGCACGAAGTGCGATCCGAGACGGAAGCCGGTGCGACCCCCGAAGAAGAGCTGACCATGCGTTTCATTCTCGTCGTCGCGCTTGCGCTGGGCGTTGTCGGGACCTCCGTCGGTTGCAAGAAACCTACGGCAGACGCCACATCGAGCTCTGCGGAGCAGCCGCCGCTCTGCGAGCACGGGGTGCAGAAGGACATTTGCACGAAGTGCAATCCGAAGCTCGTTCCGGTGTTCCAGGCGAAGAAGGACTGGTGCTCCGAGCACGCGTTTCCGGAGTCCGTGTGTCCGATCTGCCATCCGGAGCGAGGCGGTCGTCCGCGCCTGTCCACGGGCGGAAAGGGCAAGGAGGACAAGGACGACGACGACAAGGGGAAGAAGATCCAGCTCTCGGACGAGGTCATCGCGAAAGCCGGCGTTCGAACGGCGCGTGTCGCGAAAGAGGTGCTCGCGCCGACCGTTTCCGTTCCAGGCGACATCGTCGCGGATCCCGACAAGAGCGCTCGCGTGACCGCCCTCGTCGCCGGGCGTCTCGACCGCGTCTCCTTCATCGAAGGGGCGAGGGTGAACAAGGGCGATCTTTTGGCGGTCATCCGCGTCCCGGATATCGGCAAGGCGCGGTCCGCGTTCACGTCGACGTCCGCGAAAGCCCACGCCGCGCGCGCCAACGCGGATCGCCTTCGCAGCCTGGCGGACAAGGGGCTTGCCTCTTCACAAGAGCTGCTCGTCGCAGAAGCCGAGGCGGAGGCGCTCGAGTCGGAGACGAAGGCGGCGAGCGATCAGCTCTCCGCGCTCGGAACGACGGCGGACGCAGCAGGCGGCGCGCTGCTCCAGCTTCGTGCGCCGCTCGGAGGCGTCGTCGTCAGTCGGAACGCGGTCGTGGGACAAGCCGTCGGCGCGGACCAGACGCTCGCTTCGATCGTCGAGCTCTCCGAAGTATGGTTCCTCGCGCGCATTTACGAGAAGGAAGTGAGCCGAATCGCTGCCGGTGCTGATGCGGAGATCCGCGTCAACGCCCTCTCCGAGAAGCGCTTCGCCGGCAAGGTGGAGTACGTCGGGCAGCAGATGGACCCCGGTGCGCGCACCTTCACGACGCGCATCCGCCTGAAGAACGACGCCGCCCTCCTCCGCGTGGGGTTCTTCGGGACGGCGACGATCGCCGCCGCGGACCCGAGTGCCAAGAAAGGTCCGACACTCGTCGTGCCGTCTTCCGCGATCACCGAGGTGCAGGGTAAGCCGGTCGCGTTCGTCAAGGAGTCTGGCGGATTCGAGCGCCGCGACCTCACCGTCGGGACCGAGAGCATCGGCAAGGTCGAGGTCCTATCCGGCGTTCGCGAAGGAGAGGAGGTCGTCGTCGACGGTACGTTTACCGTCAAGAGTGCGCTCCTCAAGGGGACGATGGGAGACGACGACTGATGATGCGCTTCCTCTCGCTCATCGTCGAGTGGTCGCTCAAGAACCGGCCCATCGTCCTCGTCGCCACGCTCTTGTTCACCGTCTTCGGTTTGCGGTCGGCCAAAGACCTTCCGATCGACGCCGTCCCTGATGTGACGAACGTGCAGGTCGTGATCATCACGTCCACGCCAGCGCTCTCGCCCCTCGAGGTCGAGCAATACGCGACTGTCCCTGTCGAGCGAGCGATGGCCGGGCTGCCACGGACGACGCAAGTGCGTTCGGTCTCGAAGTACGGTCTCTCCGTCGTGACGATCGTCTTCCGCGACGACGTCGATATCTACTTCGCCAGGCAACTGGTGACGGAGCGCATGCGCGAGGCGCAGGACGCCGTGCCCGCAAAGTACGGCAAGCCGGAGATGGGTCCGATCTCGACGGGCTTGGGCGAGATCTTCCAGTTCGTCGTGAAGAACGACTCCATGGACCTGATGAAGGTGCAGGAGATGCTCGACTGGCAGATCGCTCCGCAGCTTCGAACCGTGCCTGGAGTCATCGAGGTGAACAGCTTCGGCGGTCACGACCGCCAGTATCAAGTGGTGGTCGATCCGCATCGCCTTCACTCGGCCGCGCTGAGTGTGCCCGACGTCGTTAACGCCCTCGAGAAGTCGAACGCCAACGTCGGTGGGGGCTACATCGAGAAGAACCGCGAGCAGATCGTCGTGGGCACGGACGGTCAGTTCAAACGCCTCGAGGATCTCAAGAGTGTCGTCCTCTCGACGAGCATTGACGGGGCGCCGCTCACGGTCGGCGCGGTCGCCGACGTCGGGTTCGGTCCGCGCTTGCGACGCGGCGCGGCGACGAAGGACGGCCAAGGGGAGGTCGTCATCGGCGTGGCGATGATGCTCATGGGCGAGAACTCGCGGACCGTGACGGCCGCAGTGAAGGAGAAGGTCGACGCGCTGCTTTCTACACTGCCGCCCGGAACGAAGATCGAACCCTTCTACGACCGCTCACGCCTCGTCGATCGAACGGTCCGTACCGTGGCGAAGAACCTCCTCGAAGGAGCGCTCCTCGTCATCGTCATCCTCTTCGTGCTGCTCGGCGACTTCCGCGCCGGACTCGTCGTTGCGGTGACGATCCCTCTGTCGATGCTATTCGCCGTCGTCGCGATGAACGCGATGAAGCTGTCGGGCAACCTCATGAGCCTTGGCGCGATCGACTTCGGCCTCCTCGTCGACGGAGCCGTCATCATCGTGGAGAACGCGGTTCGGCGGCTCTCCGAGGCTCAGACCTCCCGGGGACGCACACTCACCCCCGAGGAGCGCGTCGACGTCGTCCGCGAGGCGACGCTCGAGGTGCGCTCCGCGAGCATCTTCGGCGAAGCCATCATCGCCATCGTGTACCTGCCGATCCTCGCGCTCAGCGGCATCGAGGGAAAGCTGTTCCAGCCGATGGCGATCACCGTGCTCCTCGCCCTCGCAGGAGCGTTCGTCCTTTCGCTGACGCTCATTCCGGTGCTCACGAGCTACCTCGTGCGGCCGAAGCCTGGCGAGCACGAGACCTGGCTGCTTCGCAAGGCACACGCCCTGTACCTACCGCTGTTCCGACGATCGATGAGGCGCCGGTGGATCCCTCTCTCAGCGGCCGTGCTCGGACTCGCTGCAGCGGTGTTCCTCTTCACTCGTATCGGTGCGGAGTTCGTGCCGCAGCTCGACGAGGGCGACGTTCTCGTCGAGGCGCGCCGTCTTCCCGGCATCGCCCTGTCAGAGTCCGTTGCGACGAGCCTGCGGCTCGAGCAGGCGATCCGCGCGGTTCCCGAGGTCACGTCCGTCGTCACGCGTACCGGAGCGCCTGCGGTCGCGACAGACCCGATGGGGGTCGAGCAGTCGGACGTGTACATCGGACTCAAGGAGCGCGACCAGTGGCGGAAGGACTTGCTCAAGGCCGATCTCGCAAAGGAGATCTCCGAAGCCGTCGAGCACGCCGTCCCCGAGGTAGCTGGAGCGGTCTCGCAGCCAATCCAGATGCGGACGAACGAGCTCCTCGCCGGCGTACGGTCCGACGTCGCCGTCCTCCTCTACGGATCGGAGCTGGAGACGCTGGCGAAGTTCGGAGACCGGATCGCCGACGTCATCCGCACGGTCCCCGGCGCGGTCGACGTCAGGATGGAGCAGGTCGCGGGCCTCCCCTACCTTCGCATCGTCCCTGACCGCATGCGACTCGCGCGATTCGGTCTGACCGTCGAGGATGTGAACGAGGCGGCACAGACCATCGCGGTCGGTCGTGAAGCGGGTGAGGTCCTCGAGGGGGAGCGCCGATTCGGGATCATCGTCAAGATGCGCGAGGGGACGATGCAAGAGCGGGCGAACGTCCGCAACATTCCGCTACGGACGGGAGCTGGACAGGTCGTCCCGCTCGGGGAGGTGGCCGACCTCGTCTACCTGACGGGGCCGGCGCAGATCAGCCGCGACAAGCAGTCTCGCCGATTGACCGTCGAGTTCAACGTACGTGATCGAGACCTCCTGTCGGTCGTCGAGGATGCGCAACGTGCGGTCGCTCGTGAGACGAAGCTCCCGCCGGGATATCGCGTCGAATGGGGCGGCCAATTCGAGCATTACGTCGATGCTCGTGCGCGTCTCGTCGTCGTGGTGCCGCTTGCGCTCGCGCTCATCATGTTCCTGCTCTGGCTCGCGTTTCGGTCGACCCGGGCGGCCGTTCTCATCTTCGTCAATGTTCCATTTGCGATCATCGGGGGCGTCGTCGCGCTCTCGATCCGCGGGATCCCCTTCTCGATCTCCGCTGGCGTCGGTTTCATTGCGCTCTTCGGCGTCGCGGTCCTCAATGGCCTCGTCCTCGTCTCCTTCGCGCGCCATCTCGAAGAAGCGGGTGAAGATCACAACAAGGCAATCCAGCACGCTGCAGAGCTCCGGTTGCGTCCGGTGCTGATGACAGCGCTCGTCGCCTCACTCGGCTTCCTTCCGATGGCCCTTTCGACGGCTCCCGGCAGCGAAGTGCAGCGACCGCTTGCGACGGTCGTCATCGGAGGTCTCATCACGGCCACGTTGCTAACGCTCTTCGTGCTCCCCGTCCTGTATGCGTACTTCGGCAAGTCGACGAGAGGGACGTCGACGGACGTGAAGCTTGGCGCCACTGCGCCCGCGCCGCCGGAGCGTGCGTGATGGACGACGGCCGCTTCAACGATCGACGCCGCTGCGAGCGGGCTTCGCTTCGTCCGACTGGAGGAGATTACGATGGCTCATGAGAGGAGACTCGACCTTCGAGTCGCAAATCTCGACTGTGAGAACGAGGCTGCAGCCATCGTTCGCCGATTCAAGAGCGTCCCCGGCGTGCTCGACGTCGCGGTCAACGCATCGGCTGCACGCGTCACCTTCCGCATCGACGAGCGCTCGATCTCCGCGGAGGCCGTTGCAGCGTCACTCCGTGAGGCCGGCTTTCCACCGCGCGCACCAGAGGCGTCCGCGTTACCGGCGCCTTGGCGCAACCCGAAGGTCGTCACGTCCGCGGTGTCCGGTCTCACGCTGCTCGCAGGTTGGCTCGCCTCCTCGGCAGGCGCCCCGCGGCAGGCCAGCGTGGCTCTCTACCTCGCAGCGCTCGTTGTCGGCGCGTACTACTTCGCGCGCGAGGCGCTCGAAGACCTGCTCCGTGAGCGCGAAATCGGGATCGAGCTCCTCATGACCGTCGCCGCGGTGGTCTCAACCGTCATGGGAGAACCCGGCGAAGGCGCGATGCTCGCATTCCTCTACTCGATCTCGGAAGCGGCGGAGGGATACACGGCCGAGAAGACACGCGCAGCGGTGCGGGCGCTCATGAAGCTCGCGCCGAAGACCGCCGTCGTCGTGCGCGATGGCAAGGAAGTAGAGGTCGCGGTCGAAGAGATTTCAGTCGGCGACGTCTTCCGTGTTCGGCCTGGCCAGGCGATCGCGACCGACGGTGAAATCGTATCGGGGACGTCGGCAATCAACGAAGCTCCGGTTACCGGGGAGAGCGTCCCGGTCGAGAAGAAGGTCGGCGACGTCGCCCTCGCTGGGACAATCAACGGGGAAGGTGCCCTGGAAGTTCGAGCGACGAAGGTGTTCGCGGAGAACACGCTCTCGCGGATCATCCAGATGGTCGAAGAGGCACACGAACGAAAGGGGACGAGTCAGCGCTTCATCGAGCGATTCGGCCGCATCTACAGTCCCATCGTGCTGCTGGTCGGCGTTCTCGTCGCCGTCATCCCTGTGCTCGTGACGGGAGCGGCCTGGGCAATCTCGATCAGCCGCGCGACTGTCTTCGTCGTGGCGGCAGCGCCCTGCGCGCTCGTCATATCGATTCCCATCACACTCGTCGCCGCCCTCGGGACGGGCGCGAGGAACGGCGTGCTCATCAAGGGCGGCATTCACCTAGAGCAGCTCGCGCGCGTCCGCGTCGTTGCGCTCGACAAGACGGGCACCTTGACGCGCGGTGAGCCGCAGGTCACGGACGTCGTCCTCTTCGACGCAGCGCCCTCCGAGCTCAAGAGCGAAGATGGCATGCTCTCGGCGGCAGCAGGAATCGAGCGATGGAGCGAGCACCCTCTTGCGCGCGCGGTGGTGCGCGCGTCCGAGACGCGTGGGATCGCCCCACGCGCCGCAATCGAGTTCCGCTCTCACACCGGTGCCGGCGCCGAGGCGCAGCTCGAGGGGCGGCGAGTGCTCATTGGCAGCCCGACGTTCCTCGCGAGGCAGATCGCGGCCGCACCGGGAAACGTGCGCGCCTCCATCGAGCAGCTCCAGGAGCGAGGGAAGACAGTGATCGCGATCGGTGAAGCCACCGGCGTGTGGGCCGTGCTCGCGCTTCGCGACGAGCTCCGCGCGAACGCGCGCGACGCCGTGGCGAATCTCCGCGCCGTTGGCATCCAGCGGGTAGTGATGCTCACGGGCGACAATGCCCGGACGGCTCAGGCGATCGCCGAGCAGGCCGGCGTCGACGAGGTCTTCGCCGGGCTCCGGCCCGAGGACAAAGTGTCGCGCGTGCGCCAGCTTCGCAAGGACTGGGGCGCCACAGCGATGGTCGGCGATGGAGTCAACGACGCACCTGCCCTCGCGGAGGCCGACGTCGGAGTCGCAATGGGTGCTGCTGGCACGGACGTCGCTCTCGAAACGGCGGACGTCGCGTTGATGGCGGACGACCTCGCGAAGCTCGTCGAGGCCGTTCGTCTTGCGAAGCGGAATGCGTCGATCGTGCGTCAAAACCTAGTGTTGTCGGGGATTGTCATCGCAGCGCTCGTCGGAGCGGCGATTGTCGGGAGGCTCACGTTGCCCGCCGCCGTCGTGGCCCACGAGCTGAGCGAGTTCGTCGTCATCGCCAGCGGTCTTCGCATGCTTCGCAGACGAGAGCGATGAACCGAGAGACGACAGCCATCGCCTCGCCACGTCGCGATCGATCGCAGCCGCGCGCCGCCGGAGTACTCGCGCGGTGGGCTCGCGTCGCATCCACTCGGAAGGTGAAGTTGTCCAGGAAGTCGAGCACGTGCGGAGCGCAAGGAGGGCAAAGATGAAATGGAAGCCTTGGTTATTAGGACTCGCTGTCGCCGGCGCATACGGGCTGGCCTCGACCGGGAGTCGCGCCGACGAGGCGGGCTCCTGCGCAATGATCACGCGCGCGAACATCGCCCGATGCGCTGTGGGTGCCAACCTCGCCGCGAAGAGTGAGCAGCTCACGCTCCGGAGCTTCGCGGGGCGCCAGCGGGCGGCCGGAATTTTCCTGCCGTCCAATCCGACTCTTTTCGTCTCGGGAGGACAGTCGATCGAGCCGACAGTCAGCGCGAACCAGCGCGAATCGCTGTGGGGGGCGACGCTGTCGCAAGAGGTCGAGATCGCAGGCCAGCGGGGCAGGCGCGTCGATGTCGTCTCCGCCGAGCAGCGCGCGCAGGAATCGCGCCTCGAGCTCGCGCGTCGCGTTGCGGCAGCGGATGCGTTCCTCCTCTATTTCGACGCGGTCGCGGCTGCCGAGGAGACGCGGCTCGCGGAGCGGCTTGCGACACTCGCGACGGCTCTGAACGCCGTCGCGCGTGCGCGTGTGCAGGCTGGTCTTGCTCCTGATGTCGAAGCACAGCTAGCGCAAGCGGGGGCAGCGCGTCTCCTGCAAGCGCAGGTCGCCTCGCAAAGCCGGTTCGCTGCCGCGACCGCCTCGCTCGCGACCGCTGTCGGCCTCGATCCGGCGACCACGAGCCTTCGCGTCGAAGGGGAGCTCGTGCCGATCGACGTACCTGGTGCGGCGGGAGCCACGTTCGTCACGGCCGCGCTCGAGCGCCGGGCCGAAATCGCCTCCGCCGTCGCCGAGGCGGAAGCGCAGAACAATAAGGTCGCCCTCTACCGGCGGCTTCGGGTTCCGAATCCAACAATCTCGGTCTTCGTACGCAACGACTGGATCAACGAGCGACAGGTCGGGATCGGGCTCGCCATTCCGATCCCAATTCCAGCCCCGGTCGGTCGGACATACGCCGGCGAGATCGAGGAGGCGTCCGCGCTCTCAGCGCGCGCGGAGAATGAAGCGGAGCGTCTGCGGCGTGTGGTGCGCCTCGAGATCGTGCAAGCTCTGCAGGTGCTGTCAGCGCGACAGCGCCAGGCCGATGTCTTTCCGCCGCAGCAGACAAAGCAGACCGAAGAGACGCTCCGCAACATCGCCGGCGAGATCGAGGCGCGCCGCCTGCCGATCCGCGACGCGCTCCTGACCCAGCAGTCGCTCATGGACTATCTGTTCGCATCCGTCGAAGCGCGCCGACAGCTCTGTCTGGCATCCGTCGAGCTCGCGCGCGCAGCCGGCCTGCCGCTCGACGTCGGACCGAGGTGACGGCGGCGACCGAGCCGAGGGGGCGCGATGGATCGTCGCTGCAGGGGGCACGCGCGGGCGGACGGCTGGTGCACGTCTCAACCATCGTCGTCGATCATGCGGCCAGCAGGCCATTCGTCGTAGGGCTGCCGCCGTCGGGGTTGGCCGACGGCGGCGGCCAGCTTAGGTAGATTGCGACTGCCGCGATGACGTCGATTCGGGTCTTCTCCGCCAGAGCGTCGGCGCGACAGCGGGCGCTTGGCTTACCGCGGACGTTCCGGGTGGAATCGAAGTGGAGGTTTTGCCCGAACCTCTCGAGCTCGCCTCCGTGGTCATCGCCCAGCGATTGTGCGTCTCGAGGAAGGCGCGTCGCTGATGCGCTCGATCATCGGGCCGTACACGTAGCTGGCGCCGGCAAGGAGGACGCCGACGAGCGTGGCGATCGCCACCGCCGTGGTCGCGAGCCAGACGAGTGCCACGCGCAACCGCGCGGCGATACGTCTCTTCGGCGTCGGCAAGATGCGGCGGACTCTTGGGTGCGGACGTCGTCCGCGGAGAAGGTCGCCTCGGCCGGCGCTGCGCCGACCTCGATGGAGCTCTTGTCCGCCAGCGTGGTCGCGTCGAGCGTGAGGACCTTCCCCGGGTCCGCCATGGCGTCGTCCAGATTCCGCCGGATGGAGCGAAGGCCGCATGTGATTCATCGTCGGGAGGTGGCGGGACTTCAACGTGGCGCCGGTCGTTGCGTCGAGAAGCATCACGGCGCCCGGCGTGGCCGTGCCGCCGCCATGCCCCCCAATGGCCACCATGACCGGCGCTGAGATCGATCCCGGCACGGCGCGTGCGAGCTTCGAGTGGTCCGTACTCAGCTACACGTGGTGCGGGAAGGCAGCGTTCCTGAGCGCGATGGTGCCCGCGACCTCATTCGTATCCGTGTTGATGCGGAGATCGAGTTGTCTCCCCCGTTGACGACGAAGAGCACGTCGAACGCGACGGCCGCGATCGCCGTGCTGCTCGCCTCGCCCGTGACGGGACTCGGCGTATCCGAAGGCTCATGTTGACCATCAGCGGTAGCGCCCTGGGACGCATCCTGCTCGGAGCACGATAGGAAGGTCTTAGCGAGGAGGTCGACGAGGGAAGCAGGGAAATGTTGGCGCACGAACATGGCCGCCCGATAACAAATTCGCCAAGGACCCGCAGAAGTTCCTGAAGAAGCCCGACGCCCGATCGTGCGCTCACTTCGTCGCCTCCACCTTGCGCGCGACCGTGCCTTCGGGGTGCTTGTACCAACCCGGGTCCGCGTAGCTGGTGAGGCCCGCGCGGACCTTGAGCACGGTGAACATGCCGCCCATCTCGACCGGGCCGAACGGACCATCGCCCGTCATCATCGGCAACGTGTTTTTCGGACGCCCCATCTCCATCATGTTGCCCATGCCGCTCTCGCCCATCGCCATGTAGCCAGGCAGGATCTCGCGGACCCTCGCCTCCAGCGACGCGGACTGTTTGACGCCGAGCATGTTCGGGACGTCGTGGCTCATCGCGTTCATCGTGTGATGCGACTTGTGGCAGTGGAATGCCCAATCCCCTTCGGCGTTGGCCACCATCTCGACCGTTCGCGTAGAGCCAACGGGCACGTTTACCGTCGTCTCCGGGCGGCGCGCTGACCGCGGGACAGGGCCGCCGTCGGTGCTGACCTCCTCGAAGGTGTAGCCGTGCACGTGGATCGGGTGACTGTCCATCGACAGGTTGCCGAAAGAGAAGCGTACGCGCTCGCCCTTCTTCACGACCCAAGGGTCGGTGCCCGGCCACACGCGGCTGTTGAAGGTGAAGAGGTTGAAGTCGGTCATGACGTTCGGGTTCGGCGTGGCGGTGCCCGGCTCGACGAACCACTCGTGCAGCATCACGACGAAGTGCCGGTCGACCTTCGGGACCTCGGGCACCTTCGGATGGATGACGAAGAAGCCCATCATGCCCATCGCCATCTGGACCATCTCGTCCGAATGCGGGTGGTACATGAAGACGCCGTTCTGCTTCAGCGTGAACTCGTAGACGTACGTCTCGTTCGGCTCGATGTGAGGCTGATTGAGGCCCGCGACACCGTCCATTCCGTTGGGGAGCAGGATGCCGTGCCAGTGGACGCTCGTGCGTTCTGGAAGCTTGTTCGTGACGAAGAACCGAACGCGGTCGCCTTCGACGGCCTCGATCGTCGGCCCGGGCGTCGAACCGTTGTAGCCCCAGGCATTCACGATCATGCCGGGCGCGAACTCGCGCTTCACGGGCTCCGCCGTCAGCCGAAACTCCTTCACGCCGTTGTTCATCGTGAACGGGAGCGTGGAGCCGTTGGGGGTGACGACGGGGGTGTACTGCTGTGCGTGGGCGAACCGCGGGAGGATTAGCGCCGCGAGCGCTATGACGAGCACGGACAAGATGCGATGGAACTTCATGTAAACCTCAGTGCTGATGAGCGGCCGGCGGTGCGACGGTCGCCTTGGGGTCATGCGTTTCGGGCGCGGCGGCGCCGCCGAGGCGGCGGCCGACGGCGCGTTCGAGATCGCTCCGCGCGATCCAGTAGTCACGCAGCGCTTCGATGTATTCGCGATAGGCCTCGTATTCGTTCTGCTTGGCTTGGATCAGCTGGTAGACGCCGAGCAGCATGGCGTCGTACTGCTCCTGCGAGAACCGAACGATGTTCTCGCGCAGCGGCACGATCGTCTTGCCGTATTCCTCGACGACGCCGCGCGCGGTCACCACGCGTGCGCTTGCGGACCGGACGTCGGCGCGGACGTCGATCGCGAGCGCCTGGAGCTCGTTCTCCGCCTGGCGTTTGTGAGCCTCGAGCTTCGCGATCTGCGCCTGCCGCTGATCGAAGAGCGGGATCTCGAGCGCGACGCTCGGGCCGAAGGAGAAGCGGCGACGCGGGATGCCGATGTCGGGGTCGGGCCGCAGGCGACCGGCCTCGACCGCGACGTTCACGGTGCCGGTCCAGCGCGTCGTCTTCGCGAGCGAGAGCGCGTAGCCCATCGCCTGCACGTTCCGGCGCGCGGCGCCGACGTCGAGCCGATGCTCGATGGCGACGGCTTCCAGCCGTTCGAGCGAGACCTCCTCACGCGGGAGCTCCGGGAGCCGCGTCGCTGTCTTCCAGCGCGTGCGCGGGCCCCACGTCCCCATCAGCTTGTTCAGCTTCTCGCGCGCGACGATCGCCTCTCCGTCGGCACGTTTCCGTTCCAGTGCAGACTGCGCAGAGAGCGCAAGCTCCGTATTGAGGTTCAGATCGCTCATGTTGCCGGCTTCGTGCTGTCGGCGCGCCAGCTCGGCCGAGGTCTTCGACGCGTCGTCGACGAGCCGTCGCATCGCGGCCACCTGCTCGGCCGCCTGCGCGGCGTAAAACGCCTCCCGAACCTGCGCGGCGATCTCGAGGACGTGGTCACCTACGTCGAGCTTCACGGCCTCGAGCTCTGTCGCCGCGACGCGCTTACGGAGCGGCATCGTCAGCAGATCGAGGAAATCCTGCTCGACGGTGACGAACAGGTTCGGAGCGATGTGCTCCTGCTCCCAGGCCGTCCGGCCGATCGAGAAGACCGGGTTCTTGAGAAGGCCCGCTTGCACGAGATCCGCCTGGCTGATCGCTAGCTCCTCCAACCGCGCTCGTAGCGCGGGACTGCCGAGGAGCGCGACCTGGACCGCAGCGTCGGCGGTGAGATCGCGGTCGAGCAGGCTGTCGATCGCCTGCTCGGCCTGCTTGTCGTCGCCGCCCGCCTGGCTCCAGTGGACCTTGTGCCCCGAGCGGCTCTCCACATCGCGGGCGACGTCTTTGAAGGGGGTCTGCGGCGACGTCGAAGCGCAGCCGACGAGGAGGAGAGCGGCGCCGATGGCGCTCAGGGTTCGGAGCTTCATCGCGGCCTCACTTCTTCGGGACGAGCTTCATGTTGCACTTCGGGCACGTCTGGCCGGGCTCCGTCGAAGTGACCTCCGGATGCATTGGGCAGACGTAGACGGCGCCAGCGTCGGCGGCGGTCGCTGGCCCGGACGTGTGGCCCGCATGACCGTGGTGACCGGCGTGGGGATCCGATGCCGGGGGCGGCGCGGTCGATGTCGATGGGGCCGCGTGGGCGACGCCTTCCGGCGCGTTCGGGTTGGACGGATCGCTCATGGAGGTGGAGACGGGTGCCGGCGCGGGCGAGCACGCGACGAGCGCGGCCGCAGCGAGCGTGGCGATGAGAAAACGATGGTTCATGGGGCTCTCGATCGTTGAGGGTCCGTCGTGCAGACGCGGACGGCCGCCGTTCATTACAGCGACCGCGAAAGGAGCTGGGACGATTCGCACACGCGATCGAGAGGCCACAGTGACAGCGCCGGTCACACTCGTGCGGCGACCCAGGCGGCGACGTGTAATCGCCGCGCCCGTGCCGCGTCTTCCCTCCGCCAATACGGCAGGAGGAAGTCATGGATCTGTTCAAGAGTGCGATCGCTACGCTCGTGATGCTCGGCGGTTGCGAGCGGTCGTCGCCGCCGCGGAGCGAGGCCGTCGCGGCGACGAGCGAGACCGTCGTCAAGCCGACGCAGTCGCTCGCGGCCGCGAGCCCGTCGGCCGCGACGCCTGCCGCTGCCACGAGCGAGACCGTCGTCAAGCCGACGAAGTCGCTCGCGGCCGCCAGGCCGTCGGCCGCGACGCCTGCCCCTAGCGCGAAGACCGTCTACGTCTGCCCGATGCATCCGGACGTGACGAGCGACGCTCCGGGCCTCTGCCCCAAGTGCAACATGAAGCTCGAGCCGAAGACCAAGAGCGTTCAGGTCGCTCCGCTGGAAGATGCGTCGCGTCGGCTGTAATGCAGAGGGGACCCCTGCGTCTGCACAGCAGGAGATTCGTCATGACTGCAATGGCAACAACCCAACGAGCGACCGAGACCGCTACGGACGTCGATCTGACCACGGTGGAGCTCGCCGTCCTCGGGATGACGTGTGCGGCCTGCGTGCGCCGCGTCGAGAACGCGGTGAAGAAGGTCCCCGGCGTACACGACGCGCAGGTGAACCTCGTCACGAACCGCGCCACGGTGTCTTTCGCTTCCGGCACGGCTGACGTCGACGCGGTCGCGGCCGCGATCGAGAAGGCCGGTTATGAGCCCGTGCGCGGCGAGGCGGCCGCCGACGAGCGCGACGACGCTGCGACGGACGCTGCGAGCCAGCGCGCCGCGGCCGTCGAGGAAGCCGAGCAGCGCGAGCAGCACAGCATCCGTCGCGGCTTCATCACCGCGGCGGTGCTTACGGTCCCGCTCCTCGTCGTCGCCATGTCGCACGGGCTCATCCCTTGGACCGAGACCACGTACGGGCGCTGGCTGCAGTTCGCGCTCGCGACGCCCGTGGTGCTCGGGCCCGGCCGGCGCTTCTTTCACCTCGCGTGGGCCGCGCTCAAGCATCGCGCGGCCGACATGAACACGCTGATCGCGCTAGGCACGGCGGCGGCCTGGATCTACTCGACCGTCGCCCTCGTCGCGCCCGGGCTCTTCCCGCATGCGGCGCACGGGCGGGTCCCTCATCTGTACTTCGAGGCAGCAGCGGCGGTCCTCACGTTCGTTCTGCTCGGCAAGATGCTCGAGACGCGCGCTCGAAAGCGTCTCTCCGATGCCGTCCGCGGTCTCATCGCGCTGCAGCCGAAGACCGCGCGCGTGCTGCGAGGCGACACGGAGGAAGACCTTCCCATCGCGTCGCTGAAGCGCGGCGACGTCGTCCTCGTCCGCCCGGGTGAGCGCATCCCCGTCGACGGCGAGGTGCTGCGTGGCGCGTCCGCGGTCGACGAGTCGATGTTGACGGGCGAAAGCATGCCGGTGGACAAGGCGGAGGGCGCGAAGGTCTACGCCGGCAGCATGAACCAGAGCGGCGCGCTCGGCCTCCGCGTCACGACGACCGGCCGCGGCAGCGCGCTTTCGCGGATCATCGAAGCGGTCGAGCAGGCCCAGGGCTCGAAGGCGCCGATCGCACGGCTCGCCGATCGAGTGAGCGCAGTCTTCGTTCCGATCGTGCTCGCGCTCGCACTCACCACGCTCGTCGTGTGGGTGTGGCTGGACCCCAGCGCCGACGGGATCGCGACGGCGATCGAGCGTTTCGTCGCTGTCCTCGTCATCGCCTGCCCGTGCGCGCTCGGCCTCGCGACGCCCGCGGCGGTGGCGGTGGGCACGGGGCGCGGCGCGGAGCTCGGGATCCTGGTGAAGGGCGGCGCCGCGCTCGAAGCGGCATCGCGGATCGATCGCGTCCTCCTCGACAAGACGGGGACGTTGACGAATGGCAAGCCGGTGCTGACCACCGTCGTCGATCGCAGCGGCCTCGGCTCCGACGCCCTCCTCGCGCTGGTCGCGAGCGCCGAGCAGGGCAGCGAACATCCGGTCGCGCGCGCCGTCGTTGCGGGGGCGATGCAGAAGAGCATCGCGCTCCAAGAGACCGAAGGGTTCAGCAGCGCGGCCGGCCACGGCATCGAAGCCACGGTTGCCGGTCATCGCGTCCGGGTCGGAACCTCCGAATGGCTCCGTCGTGCGTCTGTTTCGACCGAAGCGCTGGAGCATGAAGCTCGCGAGCGCGCGGAGAAGGGCGAGACCCCATTCTTCGTTGCGGTGGACGGTGCGCTTGCCGGTTTGGTCGCCGTCGCGGACAGGCCGGCCGATACGGCGGCCCCGATGCTCGCCACGCTCAGGAAGATGAGCATCGGCGTCGCGATGATCAGCGGTGATCGCGCCGGCACCGCACGCGCGGTGGGCCGAGAGCTCGGGATCGACGACGTCTTCGCCGAGGTGAAGCCCGAGGACAAAGCCCGGATCGTGTTCGAGGAGCGCGGCAAGGGACGAACCGTCGCGATGGTCGGTGACGGCATCAACGACGCCCCCGCGCTCGCGGGCGCTCATGTCGGCGTCGCGGTCGGCTCCGGCGCAGACGTCGCGATCGCGGCCGCGGACATCGCGCTTCTCCGTGGCGGAATCGCCCGGCTGCCGCTCGCGCTCGACCTCGGCCGCACGACGATGCGGACGATCCGCCAGAACCTGTTCTGGGCCTTCGTCTACAATGTCGTCGGCATTCCGCTCGCGGCGGGTCTCCTCTACCCGTGGACGGGCTGGCAGCTCTCTCCCGTCATCGCGAGCGCGGCGATGTCTCTGTCCAGTGTGTCGGTGCTGACCAACTCCCTGCGCCTGCGGCGGTTCGGCCGGATTGACGACCGTGCCGCGGAGTGACCAGACTGGCGGCATGGAAGAGAGCGCCCTTCGTCCGCGCGACGCCGAGATCGCGAACGTCCTCGTCGCCAATCATCGCGAGTTTCTGGGGTACCTGGAGCGACGTCTCGGACGACGAGACGTCGCCGAGGACATTTTGCAGAACGCGTTCGCGCGCGGCCTCGAGAAGCTCGAGACGCTGCGGGACGACGAAGCGGTCGTCCCGTGGTTCTACCGCACGCTCCGGAACGCGGCCGTCGACTACTTCCGCCGCACGAAGACGGCCGATGGTGCGCTCTCACGTTTCGCGGCGGAGCTCGAGGAAGCCGAGGAGCCGAACGAGACGATGCGAGCCGAGGTCTGCCAGTGCGTGACGCGTCTCGCGTCGACGCTGAAGCCCGAGTACGCGGACGCGCTCCAGCGCGTCGAGGTGGAGGGCGCGTCGATGAAGGAGTTCGCGCAGCAAGCCGGCATCTCGGCGGGCAACGCTGCCGTCCGCGTGTTCCGCGCGCGCGAGGCGCTCCGGAAGCAGGTCGCTGCATCTTGCGGCACGTGCGCTACGCACGGCTGTGTCGCGTGCACGTGCGCGACGGACAAGGGCGGATGCGGCTCGGTGTAATCGTTTCGGCCGCCGCGCGTCTTCAGGATGCGGGCAGAGAGCTCGCCACAAAAAGGAAATTGCCATGACCACGAAGTCCACCGTTCTCGATGTCGAAGGAATGACCTGCTCTGCGTGCGTCCGCCACGTCGAGCAAGCACTGCGCGGCGTCGACGGGGTCGAGAAGCTCGATGTGAAGATCGGAAAGGTCCGCGTCGATCACGACGAGACGAAGGCGACGCCGCAGCAGCTCATCGAGGCGATCGCCGAGGCGGGGTACGAACCACGAATCACGTCCTAGCGAGCATCGAGATGGCGCAGAGGACGACGAAGCCAAAGAAGCGGGGCGCGATGCCGCCAACGAAGAAGCGAGCAGCAGCGGCTGGCTCGTATGCGGACCTGTCTGACATCATGGGGCCCCCGACGATGTCGCGGCTGAGTCATCGTGCAAACTATGACGTCCATACCGTCCGCGAAAAGCCGCTGGTTCTGTATGAGGACCATCGCTCTCTCTTCTTCGTCCTCTGGTACGCGCTCCACGCCGCAAAGGTGATCGAACGAGCCCCGCTTCTCATCTACTTCGACGGGCACGACGACGCGAAACCGGTGAGTGGCAAGGCGCTCGCGCGACTGCGCGAGCTGCGCGCCGGTGCACCGACGGCACGCGAAGTGTTCGACTTCGTCGAGTGGGAGCTCTCGCCGCTGGACGACGACTGGCTTCTCGCCGCGATGGAGCTTGGCCTCGTCGGCGATGCGATCTGCGTCGGGGCATCGTGCACCCCGAACCTCGACTCGCATGCCGACCTCGACCCCGAAGCCGTCGAGAGCGCACGCCGCATGCGAGAGCTGTTCTCCGGTGCAAAGGGCAAGGATGAGCCGCATCGGGTGCTTCCGGGTCGCGGCGAGGAACTTTGCGCGAGATACGAGGACCACGGCGGCGACTCCCATCGCATCTGGCTGCTGCCGCACCTCTGGAAGGCATTGGCCACGAGGGGGGCGCTCGAAGATGCCGTTCGCGCGAGCTACTTCGGGAGTCTCTGGGATGCGCTCGACTGGGATCCGAGCAGTGGCTGGTTCAAAGGAACGACGGGGCTCACTCCGATTGTGCTCGACGTCGATCTGGATTGCTTCGCCATTTCGGCCGAGGGCGGGACCTTCGCTTGGCCACCACGTTTCTTCAAGCGTTTCACCGAGCGATCGGACTCGGGACAGACCGCGCTCGACTTCCTCGCCGGCCTCGAACATCGCGTCGCGTTTCGCACGGTCGCTCGCGAGAGTCCGTATTGCGGTGGGACCGCGGACTCCGAGAACATTCTCGCCTCACTCGACCACGTACTTTGGAACGGTGAGCTGCTCGATCTCTAGTTATCTCCGGCCGTCCGCGGCCCGATGCTTCTCGACCCAGAAGCGAGACTTCGGCGTGCCTTCCGCGCGAATCGTGACGGTGCCGTCGGGGCGCTTCGTGATTTTGCATCGCGCCTTCGTGAGCCCAGCGCGCGCTGCGGGAACGGCTACGTCGAGCCCGAGCATGCGGCATCTCCAGAGCCCATCGGGCAGGTCCACCCAGAAGTCCGTTGGGCGGCCCTTCGCTTTCGCGAACGACGCCGTGTAATCGCTCCATTCTGATGCGGACCCCGAGAAGAGTCCGCGGGGTGCGGCCTTGTCGTGGCTGTCGCCGGTGAGGAGGTCGTAGAGCGTGTCGACATTCTCGAGCGCAGTCGAGAGGTCGCTCGCCGGAAGGACGGGCCTCAGGGCCAGGAGTCGACACACTTCGCGCGCGCGCCACAGCTGCTCCAGCAGGGCGGCGTAGGCGTCTGGTGCCGTGCCGGTCGCAGCAATGGGGCCGCCCCAAGGAAGCTCGAAGTCCTCGCTCCCTGCGGGATGGAGAATGAGGCGGAACTGGTACGGCCGTCCGACCTTCGTGAAACGGTACATGCGGTCGAAGTGCGGAAGCGCGTCGATCGGACGGCCGAGCCATCGGTCATCGAGCGTCTGTTGAATGTCGATCTTCGCGCTCGCGGTAAGGCTCTCCTTTGGTGGGAGGAACGTCAGCGTCACCTTCGCGTCGAACGGCGCGTTCGCATATCGCGCCACAATCCGCATCTCGTCCACTCCGGCGGTAACGGTCGCGGGCACATTGACCAGACCGGTGACGAGGCCGTCGCGTTCGATCTCGATCGTCGCCGTGCACTCTTCGAAGGTCGCGAGCTGGACGCTCGTGATCATGTGTTGAAGGCGCGTGAAGATGGGAGCGTCACGAAACGACAGCTCGCCCCGCTCGATCGGTACGACGTACCCGCGGCGGAGCGCAGTGCGACGCTCTTCGTCGAGCCCCGAGAACCGGATACCGAACGTGACATCTTCCTTCGGTTCGAGCTCGTAGGTCGTGCCCTTCTCCGTCGCTGTTGCGCTGACGATGAAGCGGCGATCGAGCTTTTGCAGGGCCTCGCTCCGTCGTCGAAGCACCATGTCGGGGGCGGCGCGCGCGGCGAGCACATATTCGTTGGCGTCGACAACGGCGCTCCGTAGCCGCGTGTGATCTGCGACGCGGTTATGGAGCGGCACCTTCACGGTCACCGTTTGTTGGTCCGCCCACTCCTCGTCGACGAGCGCCTCGTCCGCGTATCGTTGGAGGAAGAGAAAGTACGCCTTCTCACTCGACACGTCCGCGACGACGAGGAGAACGGGCAGCGGCTCGGCAGTGAGATACGTCCCTAGGTTCTTCGTGGGAAACGGGAAGTGGATGCAAGAATCGACGATGTTCGGCTTTTCGATCCCCTTCAGTTGGACGCCGAAGCGAATGCCCGTGAGGTAGACAGCCTCGACGGCGTCGACGTAGTAGTCGAGCCCGTAATCGTCACCGGCCGCGCCGCGAGCCCACGAATGCGGCAGCTCACGCGCAAGCAGGGCCTGCGCGGCGCGATCGATCGAATGCGCGTGCGCGACGCGCACCGTCGGGAGCTTGGCCGATCCGCGAAACAATCCGAGCCATCGGACCCGAAGCCGCGCGACGGCACAAGGTCGTTACTTCTGCCGCCACGCCATCCCGTTCGGCTTCTTGCCGACCGGGATCGTCTTCGTGACCTGGCGCGTGGCGACGTCGATGACGGAGACGGTGTTCGCCTCCTGGTTCGTGATGTAGCCGGTCTTCGTGCCACCAAAGGCGATCGCGTGGGCGCCTGCAGCAGTGACGATCTCCCCCTGCTTCGTATCGGCGTCGGCCAGGTTGACGACGACCTTGCCGTTGTCCGTGTCCGTGATCCAGAGCGAGCCGTCTGGAGCCAGCGCCGCGTAGGCGGGCGTGAAGCCGAGGTTGTACGTGAGCTTCACGTCGAGCGTCTTCGTATCGATCGCGCTCAGCGTCTTGCCGGCTTCGTTGTCGACGTACGCGATACCGTTCGAGCCCTGCCACGCACCGACCGGCCCATCGCCGACGGCGATCGTCTTCGTGACCGCTTTCGTGTTCGTATCGATCACCGTGACCGAATCGGCGCTCCCGTTCGCGACGAACGCGTATTTTCCGTCGGCGGAGAACGTCACCTCGGCCGGCGCTGCGCCGACGTCGATCGAGCTCGTGTCCGCGAGCGTCGTGGCGTCGAGCGTCAGAACCTTGCCCGGCTCTGCCATCTGGGTCGTCCAGATCTCGCCCGACGGAGCGAAGGCTGCGTTATGGTTCATCGTCGGGAGCGTGCGGGACTTCAACGTGGCGCCCGTCGTCGCGTCGAGGAGCATCACGATGCCGGGGGTCGGTGTACCGCCGCCGTGGCCCCCATGGCCACCATGACCGGCGCTGAGATCGATCCCTGGCACCGCAAGCGCGAGCTTCGATCGGTCCGGGCTCAAGTACACGTGGTGAGGAAAAGCAGCGTTCTTCAACGCGATGGTGCCGGCGACCTCGTTCGTCTCGGTGTTGATGACGGAGATCGAATTGTCTCCCCCGTTCACGACGTAGAGCGCATCGAACGTGACGGCCGCGATCCCGGTGCTGCTCGCCTCGCCCGTGACCGGAGTCGGCGTATGCGACGGGTCATGTCCACCATCAGCAGCGGCGCCGTGGGACGCATCGTGCTCGGAGCACGCCAGAAAAGACGCGGCGAGGAGGAGAAGGGCAGCAGAGAGGGGTTGGCGCACGATCATGGGCATCTCCGTCAATCTTAGAGGCTCTCGAGCGAAGCGGCTGTAACCGGCGGGGTCACGGGGCGAGTCCGGTAATCCAGCTACGAATGAGCTCGCTGCCGGCGGGATCGACGAGCTTCGTTCCCTTCGGCGGCATCCGGTAGTCGTCGGTCTTCACCATGCGAACGTAGGCCTGGCTCTTCATAGGATCGCCCGGAACGATGACCTCGGTCGTTCCGTCGATCTCGTGAAACGCCTTCGTCCCGAACGTCGTGGTGTACGCGCCGGTCTGCTCGACGGATCGGTCGGCGACAAGCAGACGGAAGTGTATCTTCCGCTTCGTCAGCTCTTCGAGCCGTGAGTTGTGGCAGAAGCCGCAGTTGCCGTGGAGATATGCGACGGCATCGCGGCCTGTGCCTTCACCCGGTACCGTGAAGTCCGCCGCCGGCGGGTTCGTGAAGAGGGCTCGGCCGCTGAGCTCGAGGAGTCGGCCGGTGTCGGCGGGCCGTGCCGGGCTCGTGCTCTCCGGCCGCGAGAGCTCGATCGCAGAGAAGCCGATGACCGTGTCCTTGACGTACGCATGACAGGCGGCGCAGTCGTCCTGGCTCGGGACGTCGTGCGTCGTTCCTAGAGCGTTTCGGACGCCCTCTACGTTGGCGACGGCGTCGCTCCCGTCCGGGAGCCATACGTAGGCGACCTTCCACCAGCTCTCGTGTCCCGGCGTCGCCGCGCGTTTCCAGAGGAAGCGGGTCTCGACGAGCTTGCCGTCCACGCGAAACTCCTTCCAGGCCTTCGTCCCGACCGGGAAAACCCAGTGGTCCGGGTCCTGTGTGTCGACCTTCGATCCCGGCGGCAGATAGAGGTAGCGCGTCTTTTCGGCACCGTCGGCCCAGAGCGGATGGGACGGCGCGAAACGCAGCACGCTCGGAGCGATTGACCGCACTCCATCGGCGTAGAGCCCCGTCTCGCTCAATCGAACGGGACCCGTGTTCGGGTCGCCGGGAGCTGTGGCGTCGGAGCCGTTTGCGGTCTCGTCGCTGCACGAAAGGAGGCAAGCCCCAGCGGACGCGAGTGCGAGCACGAACCGACCGACTCGTTCCGACAGAGCGAATGAGGTCCGCTGCCGGCGCATCGTCTCCCTCTACCACGCCGCGACGCGCCCAACCGTAACCGCGCCGGTTACAAACCTGGCGGCTCGCGCAGATCGTAGATGCGTCCGCTTGACGCCATGGGAGCGGAGCGCAAAAGGTCTGCTCGATGCTCTCACGCCACGTCTACCTGATCGTCTCCTCGGTTTCGCTTCTCGCCGCCTGTGCCGGTGATCCGCCGCCTCCGGCTGCTGCGCCCGCTCCGGTGGCGCCGTCATCCGCGTCTGCAACAGCAACCGCAGCCACCCACGCTGCCGAGCTCAAAGCTGCCGGAGACGCCAAGGTCGGCGACCGAACGAAGTGCCCGACGTCGGGCGAGGAGTTCGTCGTCACGGCCGACTCTCCGAAGGTCGAATACCAGGGGAAAACCTATTATTTCTGTTGCTCCGGCTGCGATAACAAATTCGCCAAGGACCCTGAGAAGTTCCTGAAGAAGCCCGGCGCCTGATCGCGCGGTCATCTCGGTGCCTCGACCTTGCGAAGCGGCGTGGTCCCGATCAGGAACGCGAACTCGTCGAGCGGCGCATTTCGACGGACGAGCTGGCGGACGGCAGGGAGCTCCTTTGCGCGACCCATGACGAAGGCGCCGCGAACGACGGGGCCCCGAACGAACAGCGCTGCAAAGGCGTGGTCCTCGTTGCCGGGGCAGATGACGATGCGATCGTGGTCGTCCGTTGCCCCGAGGACACTCATCCGCACGCCGAACTGCTCGGACCCGGCCCCGGGCGTGATGCTCGGAACGCTCGGCAACCCAGCCATGGCACGTCCAGCGGCGCGTCCTTGCTCGTGAGCGGCGCCGTACTGTTCGAAGCGCGCGTGGCGTCCGGTCTCTCGTAGGAAAGCGCGTGCGACGTCTCCGGCGGCGAAGATCGCGGGATGGTTCGTGCGAAGCTCGGCGTCGACGAGGACGCCATCGTCGAGTCGGAGACCCGAGCCGACGAGCCAGTCGGTCGTCGGGACGACACCAACCGCGACGAGCGCGATGTCGGCTGGAAGCCGTTCCCCGGTGGACAGCTCGACGCCCTCGAGCCGTCCACCGCCGAGGAAAGCGTTCACTCGTGTCTCCGTACGGAGGTCGACGCCTTGGTCGCGATGAAGCTTCGCGATTGCGCCGGCGACCTCGGCTCCATGCAGGAGCCGCGCAAGCGGCTGCCGCCCCGCCTCAAGGAGCGTGACGGTCCGGCCCGCAGCCCGCGCCACCGCCGCGACCTCGAGCCCGATGAACCCGCCGCCGACGACGACCACGCGCTCCGCCTGGTCCAACGCGGCTCGCAGGCGGACTGAGTCGTCGAGCGAGCGCAGGTAGAGGATGCCGTCGAGTGTTTCCCCAGGAACGTGCAGACGTCGCGGCGTGGCGCCGGTCGCGATCAGCAGCCGGCCGAAGGAAAGTTGTTGGCCGTTCGCGAGCTGGACGCTGCGGGCACGGAGGTCGAGGCCGGTCGCGGCGCTCCCACGGACAAGCTCGATTCCGTGGGCCGCGTAGTAGTCCTCTGGGTGGAGCAGCGCGTCCGCGGGCGTCATCGCGCCGCGAAGGAGCTCTTTCGACAGCGGAGGCCGCTCGTACGGCAGAGAAAGCTCGGAGCCGACCATCATGATCGGCTCCGAGCTCCCTACCTCGCGCATCGCTTCGGCGGCTCGCACGGCGGCGAGACCGGTGCCAACGATGACGTTCATGCGTCAGGTCTCCGGTCGCGACTCGTAGCCGGCGTCTGCGATCGCAGCGATGAGGCGCTCTGGCGTCGCTTTCGTCGCGTCGTGCTCCACGCGGACCTTGCCGATCTTCACGTCGAGCTTCTCGATGCCCTCGACGCCGCGAAGAGCGTGCTCGACGTGGCGCACACACGCGGAGCAGGTCATGCCTTCGACTTCCAGAACCGTTGCTTTGGTGGTCATTGCGTCCTCCTAACGGGCTTCGTGCCCGCATCTCGAAGACGCATCCGCCCGCCGGTCATTACAGTGCCTGTGCGAGATAAGCAGCGGGCTGCTGCGGCGGAAGCGTGCCTCGTCAAAGCATTCGCGACAGGTGCTTGAGGAGAGCGGCCGCCGGGCAAGGGCGCAGGAGGAAGAAATCGACGCCGGCCTGCCGAGCACGACCGCGCTCGGGGGTCGCGGCGCGATCGACAAGCGCGAAGATCTTCGGCCCTCGGCTGGCTGCCGTCGCACGTCGGATCTCTGCAGCGAGCTCGATCGTGTCTTCGAGCGGAAGATCCAGGAGCACGACGTCAACCGCTTCGGCGGCGAGAATCGATGCTGCTTCATCATCATCCGCGACGTCGTGCACCGTGAACCCGTTCTGACGGAGGGCGTCCGCCGTGACCGCACGCGTCGGGTCAAAACTGTCCACGACCAGGATGCACGCCACCCCGTCGCCGTAGCAGCCGCCGACCGCCGACGGCGACACTTCCTCGGTCGGAGAACCGTTGGAAGGATGAACCGACAGGCCGCACCGGTCATGCGAGGTCGAAGAATGGTCGCGGCTCGTGGCCGCCGGTCATCGCAGCCATGAGGTGCCGCGGCGTTCGTTCAGTCGCGTCGCGCTCGACACGGGCGTCCCCAAGAGCACGCACGAAATTCTCGATGCCGCGGATGCACTGCGAGCACGTCATCGAGCCTTTGACCTTCAGAAGCGCTTCTTCGATGCTCATGAGTCCTCCGACGGGACTTGTTGCCCCCATCAACAAGACGCAGCCGGGCCCCGCCCATTACACGGCGGCGGCTCGCAGGGCGACGACTCCGGAGTGGCAACGCGCTCGATACTCTCGTCGAGACCGCGCTCGAGCTCGCCGTCGATCGGTGACCTCGCGCGTGCCGAAAATGTGCCTTCCGGCACATGGCGCGGTGCGATTCGGGCGTATGTTTCCTGCACGGTGCGCGCCGCAGAGGAGATGCCTTGAGGTCGAAACGGATCGAAATACTCTTCTTCGCCGGCTGCCCGCACATCGAGCTCGCCACCGCACGGGCGCGAGAAGCGATCGAGGCCTCCAACGTGTCCGCCGACATCGCGCTTCTCGAAGTGACCGACTCCGCGGACGCGATCGCGCGGCGTTTCCTCGGCTCGCCCAGCGTTCGCGTCGATGGGACCGACGTCGATCCGAGCGCGTGGGAACGATCAGACTTTGGACTGCAGTGCCGGGTCTACTCGACCGGTGAGCGCCTCGATGGCGCGCCGCCTTCCGCGTGGATTGCGGCCGCTCTCCAAGACCGAGTCGCCGTCGCACCGCAGCCTTCGGCTCCGCAACACCATGGCTGTTGTGCAGCTTCCGCCGCTCCGCCGGCGCCGCGGCTGTCGACACACCTCCGTTCGATCCTCGACGCGTTGGTCGAACCACTCCTGAATGTCTTCCCGCTCGAGACCGCCCCCGTGATGGTCGCCCTGTTTCGGCAGCTTGCACGGGGAGCCCCGGTCGCGCACGCGGAGCTGGCCCTTTCCACGGGCGGGACCGTCGGCGAGATAGATGACGCGCTCGCGAAGGTGCCGGTGCTGGACTACGTCGACGGGCGCATCGTCGGCGCTGCGCTAACGCTCCGCGAAACACCCTACGCCTTCGAAGTCGAAGGCCGACGGCTCTACACCTGGTGTGCCCTCGATGCGCTCTTCCTCCCGGTGATCCTCGGACGGCGGTGTCGGGTCAGCTCATCGTGTCCTGCGACGGGTCAGTCCGTTCGCCTGGACGTCTCCCCGGACGGAGTCGTGGAGGCGGCCCCCGCGACGGCTGCACTCTCAGCACCGCTCGCTGCGTCGCCCGACGACCTGCGAGCATCGTTCTGCCGGTACGCGCGGTTCTTCACGTCACCCGCGGCCGTGGAACGGTGGGCGCCGGGTGACGATGCCGGCTCGTTGGCGGTCGTGGATGTTCACGAGGCCTTCCAGCTTGCGAAGGCCGT
Organism: Labilithrix sp.; assembly: GCA_019637155.1. Lineage (NCBI taxonomy): Bacteria > Pseudomonadati > Myxococcota > Polyangiales > Labilitrichaceae > Labilithrix > Labilithrix sp. The sequence goes on from JAHBWE010000026.1 coordinate 64,762, forward strand.
CGCGTCCGCGCTTCGTTGGGCCTGAGAAGCCCGCGCGCGGCCCCTGGGCCGAAAGTCATGGCCGAAAAATGTGCCGATCGGCCTATGGCGCCCCTCCTCCAAAATCGGCACTGTGGCGGCATGAGTGACACGAACCCTGCCACCCCCGCGCCGCCCGCTCCCACCGCTCCCAAGAGGCCGCGGACGGCTCTTCTCTGCGCCGGCATTGCCGTCGTCGGTCTGCTCGTCGCGTATCGGAGGTACGGCGGCTCCGACTGCTGCGCCGGTCAAGAGCAGGCCGCGCAAGCCGCAGCGGGGTCCGCGTCCACGACCACCGCGACCAACCCGAACGCGACGCTGACCGCGGACGAGGCGGTCGATACGGTGTTCGAAGGCTGCAAGGCGTCGTGTGGAAGTCACTCCCCCGCGATGAAGGCCGCCGCACGACCCCAGCCCGGAGCGGTGCTCGGCGAGGTCGTGCACTGTCCCGTGAGCGGTGCGGTCTTCAGGGTGAAGGAGGACGCGGTGAAACGCGAGGTGCTCGGGAAGCCGCTCTACTTCTGCTGCGCGTCCTGCGCCGCGTACTTCGACGCGCACCGAAGCGAGATCCTCACCGCACGCGGCATCCCGTTCGGCGGCGCCTGAGTCGTTGCGGTCATGACGACGCGAACCCTGCTGCGAGCCGTCGGCCTGCTCGCGTGGGCCTTCGCGGGCGTTCCTGCTTTGCTCGGCTTCGGCCACGACCCAGGGTGCATGTCGCTCGCGGGCTTCGCGACGTGGGGTGGGTCTTTCGCCGTCTTCGGCTTCGCGTTCTGGAAGGCCTCCGCGCGCGCGGGCGAGTCCCTCGACGGTGGACGCGCAAGGGTCTGGCTCGGGCTCCAATCCCTTGCGGCGCTCGTCATGCTCTCGCGGATCTGCACCGGCTTCGAGACCTCGCTGCTGATTGTCGTCGGCGTCGAGCTGGGGCTGTTCCTGCCCATGCGCCTCGCGTTGACGTGGCTGGTCCTTCAAAGCGTCGCGCTCTCCCAGCTCGCGATGCTGCAGATGGGCACCGCCGCCGGCCTCAAGTGGTCGATCGGAGCGCTCGGGTTCGGGGCGTTCGCCTTCACCATCGCGGCGATCGCAGGGAGGGAGGCCGCCGCGCGTCGAGAGCTGGCGCGCACCAATGCGGAGCTCGAGGTCGCGCGCGAGCACGTCGCCAGCCTGACCCGAGATGCGGAGCGTCTGCGGATCGCGCGGGAGCTTCATGACCTTCTCGGCCATGACCTCGCGGCGCTTCATCTCAATCTCGAGGCGGCCAAGCACCTCGCCGCCGGAGGCGCTGCTGCCGAACCGATCGCGCGGGCGCAGGATGTCGCGCGCGGCCTTCTCGTCGACCTGCGCAAGGCGGTGAGCGCCCTCCACAGCGATGGAGCGGTCGACGTCGCCGATGCCGTGCGCGCGATTGCCGGAGCCGTGAAGTCGCCGACCATTCACCTCGACGTCCCGGCCAAGCTCGAGATCGCGGATGGTGATCGCGCGAACGCGATCGTGCGTTGTGTGCAGGAGATCGTGACGAACTCGATCAAACACGCGGCCGCGTCGAATCTATGGATCCATCTCGCCGCGAACGACAGCGAGATCGAGATCCGCGCCCACGACGACGGGCGTGCCGTCGGTGACGTCCTCCCCGGGCGCGGGCTCACGGGTATGCGTGAACGCCTGGAAGGGCTTCGCGGAGAGCTGTCGTTCGGCCATCGCGCCTCGGGCACTGGATTCGAGGTGCGGGGGACATTGCCGCGGAGTGCCGCATGATCCGAGTCTGCATCGTCGACGATCAGACCATCGTCCGGCAGGGCCTACGATCGCTGCTCGGCATCGTCCCTGACTTCGAGGTCGTCGCGGAGGCGGGTGACGGCGAGGAAGCGCTCCAGGTCATCGCATCGTGTCGGCCCGACATCGTGCTCCTCGACATCCGAATGCCGAAGCTCGATGGCATCGGCGTCCTCGATGTCCTCGCGAAGCGTCCCGATCCCCCTGCGTGCCTGATCCTGACCACCTTCGATGATGACGAGCTCGTCCTCCGCGGGATCGCGCGCGGTGCTCGCGGCTATCTCCTGAAGGACGTGTCGCTCGAGCAGCTCACGGCCGCGATCCGCACGCTCGCGGACGGCGGAAGCGTGATTGCGCCGGCCGTCACCGACCGTGTCCTCCGCGGAATCGAGCGCTTCGGCGCCGGCTTCGAATCGCTGTCTCCGCCGGAATCCCTTACCAAGCGCGAGATCGAGATCCTGCGAACGATGGCGAGCGGATTCAGCAATCGCGAGATCGCAAAGGCGTGCTTCGTGGCCGAGGGGACGGTAAAGAATCACATCTCGAACATTCTCACGAAGCTGGGCGTTCGCGACCGCACCCGCGCCGTTTTGCGCGCGCTTCACCTCGGATTGATCTGACGATGACGGAACCGGCACTCGCAAACCAGGAATCCCGTGAGTCGAGCGCCATCGCGAGACGCGCGTCTCTCGGCGGGGCCGTGCTCGCGGCGGTCGCGGCGTCTTCGTGTTGCATCGGTCCACTCGTCGTCGCGGCGCTCGGACTCGGCGGCGCCGGCGCGTTCGCCACGATTGGTGCGTACCGGCCGCACATCCTCGTTGGAACTGTCGGACTCCTCGGCGTCGGCTATTACCTGACCTACCGAAAGGCGAAGCCGACGGCAGACGCGTGCGGTTGCGCGACCGCTCGCCGAGGCAAGAGCGCTCGGGCCGCCAAGATCGGGCTCTGGATCGCCACCGGCACGGTCGTTCTGTTCGCCGCGATCCCGTCCGTGCTCGCTCACGTCGCGCGCCAAGACGTCCACGTGCCCGCGGCTCCGGGCGCGACGATGGTGACGGCCGCGATCCACGTTCAAGGGATCGACTGCGAGGGATGTGCAACCGGACTGCGCAAGGCGATGCGCGGCGTCGGCGGCTTCCACGACCTCAAGCTCGACATCCCGCATCAGACCGTCGTCGTGAGCTACGAGCCAGCGCCGGGGCGGCTCGAAGCGTACGCGAAGGCGATCGAGGCCGAGACGGGCTTCGAGGTCGCGCTTCCTCCGATCGCCGCCGCGGGTACGCCCGCCTCGCCCTGACACCGAACCGTCGCTTGCTCGACGCTTTCTTCGCGGGTACCTCAAACGAAGATGAGGTCGACCGTTCAGCTGCTTCCCGCCGCGCTCGTGATGCTCGCGGCATGTCACGAAGGAAGGACGCCCACCGTCCGTCAACCGGCGCCGGAGACGCGCGCCGCTGCTGTCCCGAGTGCGCTGAGCCCGCAGCTCGAGGCTTCGTTCAAAAAGTGGGAGGACGCTGGGCCTTCGGGTGACGACGAGCATCGCGGGCGCCTTGCGCAGCTCGCGACCGCCGTTCGGCGCCGCCTGGATGAGACGAAGCAGGCGGAAGTCCTCTTCGTCTGCACGCACAACTCGCGTCGAAGCCACATGGCGCAGCTCCTTGGTCTCGCGGCCGCCCGCCGGAAGGGCTTGAACGTACGCACGTTCTCCGGCGGAACAGAAGCAACGGCGTTCAACCCGCGAGCGATTGCCGCCTTGCAGCGGGTCGGCTTCGAGATCGGCGCGGGTGACGGGACCAACCCGCACTACTCCGTCCGCATGAGCCCGTCCGTTGATCCGGTCGAAGCGTTCTCGAAGCGCCTGACCGATCCGCCGAACCCGACGTCCGGCTTCATCGTGGTGATGACGTGCTCCCAGGCCGACACCGCATGCCCGTACGTTCAGGGCGCCGTCGCGAGGATCCCCGTGCCGTACGACGACCCCAAGATCGCGGACGGTACGCCCGAGGAGGCCGCACGTTACGACGAGCGCGTCGCGCAGATCGGCCGTGACCTCGCGTGGGTCTTTGGCCGTGTTTCGAGCCCGTGAGCGGAAGCTCCACCTCAACGAGGCTTGCTTCCATAGTTCCAGTGTTCTAGAACAATCGTATGTCTCGTAAGCTGGAGACTCATGCCGAACAGCTTGCGGCGCTGGGCCATCCCGTGCGGCTCGCGATCTTGCGCCACGTCGTTCAAGCCGGACCCGAAGGCGTCGCCGCGGGCGACATCCAGTCGAAGGTCGACATCCCGGCGTCGACGCTGAGCCACCACATCCAGCAGCTCTCGCGGACCGGCCTCGTCGAGGCTCGTCGAGACGGCACGTACATTTACTACAGCGCCCTGGTCGCCAACCTGCGCGCGCTCACGGACTACCTCTGGGAAGACTGCTGCAAGGGCGGCAAGGGCACGTGCTGACGGATTCCGAGCACCCGCTGTTTCGATCCTTCCGCAAGTTTCAAAATAGGAATTTCGCCATGATCAACGTCACCCACCCCTACCTCGGCGGCTTCGATGGCTGACGTCGCCCTCGCGAACGGTCAGGAGGAGCCGACAGCGGCGCCGAAGGTCGCCGCCAAGCTCTCGGTCATCGATCGCTTCCTGCCCATCTGGATCTTCGTCGCCATGGGGCTCGGAGTGGGCCTCGGTCGCCTTTATCCGGCCATCGGGCCGGCGCTCGATACCGTCAAGATCGGAGGCGTCTCGCTGCCGATCGCGATCGGCCTCTTCTGGATGATGTACCCGGTCCTCGCGAAGGTTCGGTACGGCAAGCTCACCTCCGTTGGGGCAAACGCAAAGCTCTTCACCGCCTCGCTGGTCTTCAACTGGGTCCTCGGGCCCATTCTGATGTTCACCCTTGCGTGGCTGCTCTTGCCGGACCTTCCGCACTACCGGACGGGGCTCATCCTCATCGGTCTCGCGCGTTGCATCGCCATGGTTCTCATCTGGAACATGTTGGCGAAAGGCAGCAACGAGATCGCCGCGCTGCTCGTCGCGCTCAACTCGGTATTCCAGATCCTTTTCTACTCGGTGCTGGGCTGGCTCTTCATCACGGTCGTTCCCCGGTGGCTCGGAGCAGAAGGCGCGGCATTCCACGTCTCGATGGCAGAGATCGCGAAGAGCGTGCTGTTGTTCCTCGGGGTGCCGCTCGCCGCGGGTGCACTCACTCGGTCCGTCCTCGTTCGGCGGCGCGGTGAGGATTGGTACACGCGCAGGTTCCTACCGAAGGTCGGTCCGACGGCGCTCCTTGGGCTCCTCTACACGATCGTCCTCATGTTCGCGATGCAGGGCGACAAGATCGTGAGCCTGCCCCTCGACGTTCTGCGCATTTCCGTGCCGCTGGTTCTCTACTTCGGAATCATGTTCACGGCCGCATTCCTTCTTTCGAAGAAGCTTGGGTTCTCCTACGAGGAGACTGCGTCGCTCTCGTTCACGGCGGCGGGGAACAACTTCGAGCTCGCAATCGCCGTCGCGATCGGTCTCTTCGGAATTTCGTCCGGTGAGGCGCTCGCGGGCGTCGTCGGCCCGCTCATCGAGGTCCCTGCGCTCCTTGCGCTCGTGTACCTGTCGCTTTGGTTGAAACGGCGATTGTTCGCCACGGAGGAAGCGCGATGAAGACGGTTCTCTTTGCCTGCGTGCACAACGCGGGACGCTCGCAGATGGCCGCCGCGTGGTTCAATCGACTCGCTGATCCTGCGAAGGCGCGGGCGATCTCGGCCGGGACGGAGCCCGGCACGCGCGTTCACCCGGAGGTCCTCGAGGTCATGAAGGAGGTCGACATCGACCTGTCCGCTCAGCGTCCGACGTATCTCTCGGACGATCTTGCGCGCACCGCGACGATGCTGATCACGATGGGGTGCGGCGAGGCATGCCCGGTCGTCCCGGGCCTCCGACGAGACGATTGGCCGCTCGACGATCCGAAGGGCCGACCCGCTGCCGAGGTCCGACAAATTCGCGACGACATCCGAGGCCGGGTCAGCGAGCTCGTCACGCGCGAAGGCTGGGCCTCCGCCTAGACGCATGAGCGATCTTCCGAATATCGCCCATGAGCATCTGGACATTCCGGATCTGGGCAAGCTGCGCGCGGCGTCCTCCTCGCACCGGCCACGAATCCTCCTGCTGTACGGATCGCTGCGGGAGCGGTCGTACAGCCGGTTCTTGACGCTCGAGGCGGCGCGCCTGCTCGGACACTTCGGCGCCGAGGCACGCGTGTTCGACCCGCGCGGCTTGCCCATGCCGGACAGCACGCCTCCCGATCATCCCAAGGTCCAGGAGCTGCGTGAGCTCTCGAATTGGTCCGAAGGCCACGTCTGGTGCAGTCCAGAACGGCACGGAACGCTCACCGGAATCTTGAAGAGCCAGATCGACTGGCTGCCCTTGAATGTCGGGAGCATTCGGCCCACGCAGGGCAGAACGCTCGCCGTCATGCAGGTCTCGGGCGGTTCGCAGTCGTTCAACGCCGTGAATGCCCTGCGCCTGCTGGGCCGCTGGATGCGGATGTTCACGATTCCGAATCAATCGTCGGTCGCAAAGGCGTTTCAGGAGTTCGACGACGACGGCCGCATGAAGCCCTCGTCGTACTACGACCGCGTCGTCGACGTCATGGAGGAGCTCGTGAAGTTCACGCTCCTCTTGCGTGACCGCTCGACCTACCTCACGGACCGTTACAGCGAGCGAAAGGAAGAAGCTGCGAAGAGCGAGGCTCGCGCGCTCGCCGCGGCGGCGATGAGCCACGAGTCGAAGGGCGAAGCTGGGCAGCGGCAATCGGGGGGATCATGAAAAGAAGCTTCGCAATCGGATCGGGGATGCTGGCCGTCTCGACGGCGTGCGCGCCGCCGCCGCAAGAAGGCCGCCTCTATCGCCATGATGTAGCGGCGGTCTCTCGGTTCACGATCGAGAATACTTCGGCGGCTTCGGCGAACGCGTCCGCAGAGCTTGCGGATGGCACGCGCTGCGAGGGCCGCGTCTCGCGAACGGACAGAGCCGACAACGCGCGCTCGGTGGATTCGGACAGCGATGCGACGACGGATGCAGGTGTCGCTGTTCTCGTCTGTCGATCCAATGCGGTTCTGCGGTGCAGGCTCGTGCACCGGATCGCCGAGACGTACGCCTTCGGCGAGTGTGCCGACCAGTATGGCGTTCGCTACACCGTCGTCTTCTGAGCCGCGAAGCCGTCGCGTGCCCAGGCCCAGGCCATCGCGCCCGCCACCGCGGTCAGAACGGCGAGCCCGAGGAACGGGATCGCGTACGAGGCCGCCATCGTCTTCAGCAGGCCAACCGCGAGGGGCGCCGCCGCGCGGGCCGCGTTCGCTACCGTCGCGACGCGCCCGCTGACCGCGCCGTAGCGCTCCGTTCCGAAGACGTCCGCGATCACGACCGCACGTTCGAGCGTCATCAGGCCGTTCGCGGCTCCGAACACGAGCGCGGAGGCGATCGCGACCGGATGGGCCGTCGCGAGCACCCCGACGAGGCTCAGGGCCTGAACGCCGAGGAGCACCGGAAGCCTCGCGCGCGCGCCGAGGAGGCGCTGGAACGTTTGGTAAAGGAGGCGAGCCGGGACCTGCGCGGCCCCGAGCAACCCTGTGACCGCTGCTGCCGCCGTCAGCTCGAATCCATTCTCGCGGAGATGGGTGACGAGATGCACCGTCACGCCGGCCGAGGCGAACGCTTGCAGGCTGAAGACGGCGGCGAGCACGGGAAAGCCGTCCGACGCGTGCGTGGACGCCCTGGCGGCGGGGGTGGGCTCCCGCCCTGGCTTCGCGGCTGCATGATGGCGCGGCAGCGCCGCGTTCAGCGGGACGACCGTCACCAGCGCGACCAACGCGAGGAGCAGCACGCTCCGCTCGTGACCGAAGCGCTCGTACAGCGCAGCCGTCAGCGGAACGAAGATCGTGCTGGCGAAGCCAGCGACCAGCGTCACGCTGAGCAGCGCACGGGACCGCTCATTCGGGTCCGAAAACCACTTCGCGATCGCCGCGAACGCAGGCTCGTAGAGCACGGCGGCTTGGCTCACCCCGATCAGCGCCCACGCGACATAGAAGGCGGCAAGAGTGTCGACCGAAGCGAGCGACGCGAAGGCTCCCACTCCGAGAAGGGCGCCGAGGGTCATCACCGGACGCGGCCCCCACCGATCGATGCTCGCGCCAGCAACCCACGCAGTCGCGGCCGAAGCGAGAATCGCGCCGGAGAACGCACCGGCGATCGACGCCTCGGAGGCCTGCAGGTGCGATGCGAACGGTCGAAGAAGGACTCCGAAGGAGTAATAGAGGATCCCCCACGCGACGGTCTCCGAGATGGATAGCATCGCGACGGCCCGCCACGGCCTCACCGCGCTTCCGATCGGTGAGGCCGTCATCGACATCGATTAGCGGCAGCCGCAGGAGGACGGCTTCGCCGTCGCGCTCGCCGTCCCGCAGCACTCTGGCTTGGCGGACGGCTCGCAGCACGTCTCCTTTTCGCTCGGCGAACAGCAACTCGCCTTCGGGGCGCTCGTGTTCTGGGTCGTCGACCCCATTGTCTTCGTCACTTCGTCGTTCGTCTTCATTCGTCAGCTCCAGGTTTGGACCCCTCTCGAGGCTCTCACTCCTGAAGACGTGGACCGGTGACGAAGGACGCAGAATCGATCAGCACGACCTGCAAGATCCTCTGCTCCGCGGACGGCACGAGACGAAGTTGCCGTGTGCGTCGACCTCGAAGTCGCAGCACGCGCGCACGATGCCTTCGAGCAGGTGCTTCGCGCGCTGCACGCGCGACTTGGCGCCGGAGAGGGACAGCCCGACGCGTTGCGCCAGCTCCCGCTGCGTAAGCCCGTCGATCTCGGTGAGCTCGAGCGCGACGCGGTACTCCTCCGGCAAGAGATCCATCATCGGGCGGAACCAGGCCGCCATCTCCTCGTTGAAGTTGGCCTCGGGCTCCGGCGCGACGGGCTCGTCCACTTCATCGAGAGAAGTATGCGTGCGCGTCTTGCGCTTCCGCAGATGGTCGATCACGACGTTGCGGGCGATGCGAAACAACCACGGCGCGAGGCGCTCGGCGTCGCGCAGCTCCGTCGCGCTCTCGTGCACCTTGAGGAAGACCTCCTGCACGAGGTCATCCGTCGCCGCGGGCTCGACCCGACGCGCGATGAAGCGATGCACGTCGGCACGCAGCGAGAGGTGCGCACGGTCGAGCCGATCGACGGTCGGGGCCTCCAGGTTCGAGGTCACGTCGTCGAGAGTAGCAGTCGCCATCGTCATGTCCTTCAAGACGAAGGACGACGCGAATGGACGCAACAAAGTCGCTGAAGCGCGTTTCCTAGCGGTTTCGAGACGTCTTCAACCGCAGCACGACGCCGCCGGACCTGGAGCGGGGCGCGGGCCGCAGCAGGAGGTCGTCGCCGCCACCGGCGCGGCTTCCGCGGGAGCGCAGCACGAGCTCCCAGGCTCCGCGCTTGCGGTCGAGCACACGCCCGTCTCGGGGAGGTCGAGCTCGACGCGCGTCGCCGCTTCGCGGTCTCCGGCCAGCATCGCGACGACGGAGCGGGCTTGCTCGTACCCGGTGGCGAGCAGGAACGTCGGCGCCCGACCATAGCTCTTGCTGCCGATGATGTAGAAGCTCGGCTCGGGGTGGGCGAGCTCGACGGCGCCGTGCGGACGCACGGTCCCGCAGCTGTGCTCGTTCGGGTCGATGAGTGGCCCGATTTGCTTTGCAGACTCCAGCCACGGATCGAGCTCGAGGCGCAGCTCCCGGTTGATGCCGAGGTCGGGCCGCTGACCGGTTGCCGCGATGATGGTGTCGATGTTCATGATCCGGTGTGCTTCACCATCGCGAAAGCCGCTCGCGTCGATCGCGTCGCCCGAGACGGACCGTGTCAGTTGAAGGATCGAGAAGCCGCGCACGAGCTCGAGCCGACCCGACTCCACGAGTCCGCGCAGGCGCGCTCCCAGCTCACCGCGCGCGGGCAACCCATCAGCCTCGCCGCCGCCGAAGACTCGCGTCAGGTCCTGGCTGCGAGTCGACCACACGACGCGCGTCGTGGCGTTCTCCGCGGCGATGTCGACGAGCGCGAGGATGGCATTGGCCGCGGAGTGCCCGGCGCCGACGACGAGGGTGGTCTTCCCTTCGTAGCGCTCGCGGTCGCGACCGGCGACGTCCGGGATGCCATAGCGGATCCGCTCGGCGAGCTGCTCCTCACCGATGGCGCGGAGACCGGCGGCGCCGATTGGGTTCGGCGTTGCCCACGTTCCTGACGCATCGATCACAGCCCGCGCGAGCAGATCGCGCTCATCTCCGCGCGCGTCACGGACGCGGACGACGAACGGGATCGTGTCTCGGTCTCGGGTCCTCATCTTGTCGGTACCGAGCCGCGTGATCGAGATCACGCGGTGCCCGAAGCGGATCTGGTCGGCTTTCTCGAGTATCCGGGCGAGTGGCCGGAGATACTGCTCGACGAGCTCTCCGCCCGTCGGAAGCCCCTCGGGGGCCGGCGCAGTCCAGCCTTCGCCTTCGAGCAGCTTCGCCGCGACCTTGTCGACGTTGTAACGCCAGGGGGAGAACAACCGCACGTGCCCCCAATCGCGAACGTTCGCGGCGACATCATCTCCCGCCTCGAGGACGAGCGCCGGCATGCTGCGGGAGAGGAGATGCGCGGCTGCGGCGAGGCCGACAGGCCCCCCACCGATCACGACCGTCGGAAGATTGGCGTTCACCATCGTCTGCATCAGATCCTCCTGCATCAGCGAATGTCTTCGAGGACCAAGACGTGCCCGGTCCGAAAAGGACGCAATATTCGCCATCGCCTGAGGCGCGGGGCCGCCTTCGGCTAGAAGAGAGTTTCGTAGCCGCGGCTGATTAGTTCGTCTATTCTAGAACAATCGACGAATGCGATGTGGCGCAGCACGGGGTGCGTGGTGCGCGGCTGTCGTCGCCTGCGCCGTTTCCTGCACGGGCTTTCCGAAGCAGCCCGACCCGGGGCCCACCTGGTCGCGCGACAAGCTCGACGCCATCGATCGAGTGACCGCGGCGCATTGTGAGCTGCGCCGCACGTGTCGCCACGATTCCAGCGAGCTTCAAGCTTGCGTCGATCAGCACCGGCTCACGACGGCGAAGGACCTTCAACTGTCCCGGTGCTCCGGGCCTGTCAGCTCCAGGATGCTCGAATATTGTGTTCGCGGGGTGCAGAGCGAGCCATGCGCGAAGGAATTGGAGAACGTCAGCCGCATCGAGCCGTGCACCGTCGGTTCATTGTGCGTTCTCGGCCGCCCGTAGTCGCTCGACTCGCGAGACCTAGCCTTTGAATACTTCTCCTCTGACCGTGGGCCGTTGCGCGCACGTAGCGCGCCTGACGTCGCTCACTTCGGCGTAAGCGGTCCACGCCGACGGTTGATCTGGCATTTGCTTCGGACCCATCCGGCCGCAACGTCTTTCCGACATCGATGCGGTCGAGTCCATGCCGGGAAGGTCATTGAGCTTCCAGTCGAAGACCGTCTTGTAGAAACTCTTCGCCACCTCCCACATCATCCGTCGAGCTCGATGTGAACGAACGGGCAAGAAGTCACGCGGTCGCTACGCATCGGCCGCGCGATTGAGTCGAACGTCAGCAACGCTTCGGTCATGGTCGACGCAGGCTTCGTCGAACGGATTCTTTTCGATGCGCTCGGCAGTGGCGGCGGCGCCGCCCGCATCGGGACGCCTCGCGGAGCGCGGACGTACGGCTGGCTTACTCGGCGCTCGCGGACGACGCGCTGCGAGCTCGCACGCCACCGACGAATTGCGCGCGAGGCGGTGACGTGTTCATGGATCGACGAGGCGTTCGGTTGACGCTCGCGGGACGAGACGTGAAGCGCGGCGCTTGACAGCTTTTCTCGATAATACGCAGGAGGTCATGCCGTCGTGCCTCGTCTCGCGAGCCGATAGGCGCGGACGACCGCAGTGACGCACGTCTCGGCGACCCGAAGGAGTTCCTCGTCTTGACCATCGAGCAGCGCAACGATCCGGCGCAACGACGCCGAGCTCTTCTTCGACGGCGCAGTCTTCATGTCAGGATCGAAGAAAGCGAGCGGCGATACTCCGAGCGCTTCGGCAACGGACTCGATCGTGTCGAGTGTCGGAGTGCGCGACCCGCCTTCGATTCTGCTGATCGCATCGACCGAAATGCCAGCTCGCTCGCACAATTCCTCTTGCGTGAAGCCGCGTTCGCCCCGCAGCTCGCGCACCCGGCGCCGTATGACATCTCGGAGCTTGTTTGGCGCGCGAGGCATACCGTCGATTTGGCGTGAGGCACAAATTTGCTGAAGCGACAGAAGCACATGTCGTAGACTTGGTGCGAAGCACAAGACGCGGGAGCGCGTCTCGCGAGTCGAGGGAGGGATATGTCGGCAGTAGAAGACGAGCTCCTCGTTCGCGCCCGGTTAAGAGTCGGCCAGCTGCTCGCCAACAAGTACCGCATCGAACGCGTGCTCGGCGTCGGCGGCATGGCGGCGGTCTCGCCGCGACGCACCGCAATGGCCGCCGCGTCGCCGTCAAGTTGCTCCACCCGGAGCTGTCGATGCGCTCCGATATCCGGCAGCGATTCATCCGTGAGAGTCACGCTGCGAACGCTGTTGATCACCCAGGCGTCGTCGCGGTCATCGACGACGACGTCGCGGAAGATGGCGCCGCGTTCCTCGTCATGGAGCTTCTCGCGGGGCAGTCTGTCGAAGAGCTCTGGGAGCGCCGCGGTCAGCGCCTCGATGTACGGACTGCGCTCGCAATCGGGCGTGAGCTCTGCGAAGTCTTGGAGGTCGCGCATCGCGCCGGCGTCGTCCACCGGGACGTGAAGCCCGCGAACATTTTTGTCACCGACGAAGGCCGCTTGAAGGTGCTCGACTTCGGGATCGCGCGTGCGCGCGACATCGCCAGCACCCAGCTGACCGACACAGGAATGGTGCTCGGCACGCCGGCCTTCATGGCTCCCGAGCAGGCGGCAGGGCAAACGAGTCAGGTCGACAAGCGGACGGACGTTTGGGCCATCGGCGCAACTTTGTTCGCTTTGATCTCCGGTCGCGTCGTCCACGAAGGTGAAACGCCGCAACACGTCGCCATCCTCGCGGCCACGCGACCGGCTCGCTCCCTCGCTGCGGTGGCGCCAGACGCACCCGCCGCGGTCGTTTCGCTCGTCGACCGTGCGCTCGTGCTCGACAAGGAAGCTCGCTGGTCTAGCGCCGACGATCTCCGGACGGCTATCGAGGAGGCGAGCATGATGCTTTTCGGCGACCGCGTCCTTCCTATCTTGCGGAGTGAAGCATCCACGGCTCGCGCGCCCGACGTCGGCGTCACCGACGACACGATTCCGCAGACGAAGCCGCTCGGCACGACGACGGCGCGCCCGGTGTCGAGCTCCGCGCCAACAAGACGGCGGACCGCGAGACCGATCCGTCTGCGCCCAGCTATCGCGACGCTGGCGTCCGCTTTCGCGCGCCTGCAACTCGTCATTGGACGAACGACCGGCGGCGCTCCGGTGTCGAGCATGGCGCCGACCGCGCCGCACCCCGCAACCCCCGCGGTCACTGCGCGAGCCTCGTCAAGTGGCCGGTGGCTACTTGGCGTCGCTGCAGTCGCGCTGGGCGCGTTCTTGATCGTCGTGCTTCCACGGCTGTACGCGCGCTCGAGTGAACGAGCGGCACATCACGAAAACGTTGAGGCCTTGTCGACAGTAGCCGATGGGGCTCGTGTCGCCTCAGCCGCGAGTGCGTCGGCGATCGAGCTCGATACCGCGCCACCGCCCCCGCCGTCTTCTCTGGTGCGGCCGAACGGTTCGTCTTCCGCAAAGGTCGTGCGGCCGACACACGTAAGCACACCGCTCAAGCCCCGTGCGCAACAAGCTGCCGTCGACGCCGGGCATCCGAATTGTTCGTCGCCGAGCTACGTCGACTCCTCGGGCAAGACGATCTGGAAGAAGGAGTGTCTGTGAGACCGCAGGTTCTTCGCGTCCTCTGCTTCGCAGCCAGCGCAATGACGTCATCGTTCGCGCTCGCTGACCCAACGAAAGACGAGTGCATCGCCGCAAACGAGGGCGGCCAGGATCTTCAACGCGATGGTCACCTTCGGGCTGCCGTCGAGCGCTTCGCGTCATGCGCCGTTCCAGCATGTCCTGGCCCGCTGCGCGCCGATTGCGTACGACGGCGGGACGAGGCGCAGCGGGTCACGCCGGAGGTCGAGCTCATGGTCTTCGACCCGGAGGGTCGCTCCGTCCCGAGCCTCGAGGTGCGAATCGACGGATCGCTCGTTGATCCGCTTCCAAAGCTGCCAGTGGATCCTGGCGCGCATGTCGTCGAGCTCCGCGCGCATGGCTACGTGACCGTCACTCGCCGACTCGAACTCCACGCGGGCGATCGCATACATGAAGACCTCGTCATGAGACGGCAGACGCCAACGGGTTCGACGGCTCGCGGCTCCGCGCACGACGACGGTGACACGGCGACAGAGAACGCCGGCGGCTCGAAGCGAACACTTGCGTACGTCCTCGGCGGTGCCGGCGTGCTCGCGATCGGCGTGGGCGCTGTGAGCGGTGTCATTGCGCTGAACGCCAAGAGCGATCGCGACGACGCCTGTCGCGGCGACTACCCGGCGTGTACCGACCCCTCTCGAGGTGACTACCTCAAAGACCGCGATGGCCGGATCGCGACGGCCGGAAACATCGCGACGGTCGCGTTCGTTGGAGGAGCCCTTCTGGTCGTCGCAAGCACGTGGTTGTTCCTCACGAGTCGTCCCCGTCCGGCACGGGCCGCGCTTCAGCCGTGGCAAGGAGCTCTGACGACGGGCACGCTCCTGTGGTGACGCGAGATGTGCGATCGAAGCGGCTAGCGCGCGCGGTAAACGTGCCTGCGGGCTTCGTCTGCCTGCTGATCGGCACGGCCAGCGTGTGCACCGCCTCGTGCGCGCAGCTGCTCGGTGCCGGTGAGGCCCCATCGTTCCCCGATGGCGGCGCCGATGCGGAAGAGCGCGACGGCGCCGAGCCGAAGGTGCCGGTGCCTGAGGGTGTCGACGGAGGAGACGATGGCGGAGGCGTGTTCGAAGGAGGCGCCCCTCTCGAGTTGGACGGCGGGACGACGACGCCAGCAGGGACACCGGGCGTGTGGTGCACGCCATTCGTGAACGACGGCGGCTACGCGCTCTGTCGTGACTTCGACAATGACACGGATGCGCCGTCAGGCCTGACGGCGTACGCGACCGGTGGAACGGTGACCGTCATCGCGGGTGCTGGCGGCAAAGTCATGTCAGCGCGGACGAGCAGCGGGGGAAGCGCTTACGTCGGCTACACAGCGCCCTCCGCTGCACGCGCAGTCTTCACGTTCGCCATGAGCGAGGTCAATCCGCAGTCGTGCAGCGAGACCGGGGGCGTCGCGCAGGTGTCGTCGGGCTCCGCGAGTCTCGGACTTGCGTACACCGCGGGCTCGTACGTGGCGTACTACTGTGCGGGCGGCGCGTATCGCTGCGGGAGCAGCGGCGCGTTCGGCACGCCGGACGGGAGCTGGTCGAACCTCAAGCTGGAGCTTTCGTCTCGGACCGCGAGAGTCTCGTTGCTCAATGCGTCGGGTGTCGAGGTTGATAGCCGCGGGTGGTCGACCCCGGCCGCAGTGGGCCAGAGTTTCACGGCGGTCGCGGGGCTCGCCAATGCGAAGGGCGATTGCAATTGGCTCTTCGACAACCTCCTGCTGGAGACGCGCTGACGTCGCGGCAAGACCGAGCCTTGACCTTGTAGTCCCGCTCCGACCTTGACAGGCGAGACCGCCGTCCGCATGAAAATGGTGCCGTGACATCCGTTCAGAAGCCGTCCTGGCGGCACCATCATGCGCCGCAGTTCTATCTGTCCAAATGGACGGACTCGAAAGGCGAGCTCTGTCTCACGCGCCGTGTTCCGACGGGGAAGCTGATCGAGAGCCAAGCGCGTCCCAAATCGACGGGCTACGAGGAGCACCTCTACAGTACGCCTCCCACGACTCCGTGGGAGCGGTGGGCGCCCGGTATCGTCGAGACCTCGTTCCTGTCGCCGCTCGATAATGCGGCGGCGCTCGTCCACGAGAAACTGCTTGGCGCGCCGGGCGGTGTCGTCGATCTGGACGGCGCAGACCGATTGGCGTGGGCGCGCTTTCTTCGCTCATTGATGGAGCGCCACCCGCGAGTGCTCGCGCAGCGGGACGCTCGGGCAAACCAGATCGCTGCCGAGAGGATGGAGACGTACCGCGCTCAATTCAACAGTCGTCGGGCGCGGCGCGCGCTCGACAACTTCAACTTCGGTGCCGCGGCGAAGATGATCGTGCGAAACCATATGGTTCAGCAGATCGATGACTCGGTCTGGCTCGATGCGCTGCTGAATCAGGAATGGCTCGTCCTCGATGCGGTCGACGCGGACTACATCACCTCGGATCGCCCGTTGCTCGAGAATCCTTGGGCGCCGACGAGCGAAGACAAGACCATTTACGCGATGACCCTGCCGCTCAGCGCGCGACGTCTGTTCGTGACCTATCCCCGGAGCTGGGCCGCCGATCCTGATTGGCAGCAGGTCTTGGCCGTCCTCACGTCAGAGGTCCACAACATGGTCGTCGTCGACTCCGACCCGCAATATCTCTATTCCGCAAAGCCGATCGAGAACGGGAAGTACGCCCAGCTCCGAACGATGGTCGAGCGCGTGTTCGGTTGCCATGGCGCTGATCCTTCCATCTAACTACTCCTTGTTCGACGCACGGACGGGGCTGCGAACGTACGCGGACGCGACGCGTACCGAAGGCGGGCGCCTCGCGAAGTACGTGATGGCGCAGTTCCGCTCCGATTCCGAGCTCGCTTGGATCGCCGAGCTTCGTCGAACGCTGGCCACCGACGAGTTGAAATGGCAGCAGCTGAAAGACAATCGCCCGAAGCTTCGTGCGGCAGACGGCGGCCAACTGTGGGCGCGAATCGAGAAAGGGATATCGCAGGCGACGCTCATCGTGATGGACCCGTCGCCGACGGACCGGTCCGTCCGCCGGCTGCTCGCCGAGGGTGGGCCGAAGGAGACGGATCCGGAGTTTCGATACGAGCTCGCTCGTCAGAGTGCGGCTGCCATCGTCCTCGCGACGCCAATCGCGCACTTGCCTTACGAGCTCGATCGCGCGATTCCGTGGTCGAAGTACACGCCGCTCGCCACCCTCGACCAATTCACTCCAGAACGCATCGTCGTTACGTTGGCGGGCGGCTCGCTCAAGTCCGTCGTGAGCAAGGCCACCGTCTTCGCGGCTCGCGCTCACGCGATTTTCGATGTCGCGCTGCAGGAGAGCGATGCCGCTTCGACCCGCGACGTTTTTCGCTCTCCGCTCGCGAAGGTGTTGCTCACCGAGCTACTTTCGATCGAACGCGTCTTCGACGAAGAAGAGCCGAGTACGCTTGCTGTCCTTAATGCGGCCGCTGACGAAATCGCGGCGAATCTCCAAGCCACAATCCCCTCCTTTACGGTCTCGGATCAGCCGCTCGTGAAGGAGGTCAGCTCACGTGCGGTCGATGAGCTTCAAGCCGCGGATCTCGCGGCTGGGTGGGCGCGTGAGCTCCTCGATCTCGATCCATCGTTTCGTCGCCTCGCGGACAAATTCGAACGGGTCGTCCTCAACGGCACCCTCATCAAGGGAAGCGCGGCCATTTGACGCCAACGAAGCCGCGCGTGACACCATGTCGAAGAAACATCTTGATGGCCGCCAGAATCCGCTTGCCGCCGATGCGCCCGACGACGACGTCGAACGCTGGCTGAATCGCGTACACGAGCATTTCGGTTCGGGATGGCTGGACGCGACCGGCACCAACACCGTGCAGATGCTGTGGAAACGTCGAGACATGCTCGCGACGAGTGAATTGGTCTCGCTCGGGCACGCGCTCGAGCGTCTCAGCGGTCATCCCGCGTGGCTCCGCGGTCAGGTTCGCATCGCCAAGGGAAAGGACACCAATAACGCCGGCGGTGCCATCTTCGAGATTCTCGCGCTCGGCAATTTCGATGTCACCGACGCCGCGGTCGTGCCGGCGAAAGCGTCGCAACCGGGTTTCGACGGCACACTCGTTTTCAAATCTGGCGGGCGCCTCATTCTCTCGCTCAAGCGGTACGGAACGAGCAACCACCAAGCCGAGTTCAATCGAAGAGCCGAATCGCTTCGACGTGACGTTGCAGGGGGCCTCAAGCAGCGCGGCGCCGACGGGTTTGCTCTCATCGCGGTCGCGGAGTCCTATCCTGGCCCCGCTGAATGGGCCGACCTGCGGAAGGCCCTGGATCCGAACAAGGTATCCACCGGTGACGAGCTTCGGATGGACGACTGGTACGTGCGCGCAGTCCCGCTCCCGGACCGCCATGATGCTCCTCTCGCCGCCTCATGTGGCTCGCTCACCGTTCAGGTCATCGCGCCTTTTCATCAGAATGAAGCGGACAATTTGCGAAGCAAGTTGTTCGACGCGTGCGCAAATCTCGCCCGGCACGGGGTCCAAGAGGGGGCGCTGTCCACGAACATGGTTTACGTCCACGTTCCGTCGTCGGCCTCGATCGCGGATTGCGCGACGTGGGTAAGGCAGTGGTTCGAGGACTATCAGGCGAAACCCGTGTCGGCCGTCCTGCTCTACCAACCCGCCGTCGTACGCTCGCCCGACAACCGCTCGCACATTCATCATTGTTTTTTCATCGAGCGGCGCGACGAGTCGCGTCCTCTAATTTTCGGTGACCCGAACGCGATTCCGCACCTGTCGCTCCCGGTCGGAACCGGTGGCAGGGAGCCGAGCATCGAACAGCTCGCGTTCTCGGATGGCCGCGTTCTTTCATTGCGCGGGCGCTACGCGTATCAGCGCGGGGACGTGTATCGAGAAATGGTTCAAGTGGACGGGAAGAACTGGAGCGCGACCCTCGAAAGCCCGGCGCCGGGCGTCCACGAGCATGCGGTCATCCCCAAACACTTCGGCGGCTCGGGCCGAGCGATCGTTCAGCCTCGGTTTGCACCGTCCGACGACCTAGTGCTTTTGTAACTCGCTCGCTTGCAGAGTCAGAACTCGTGCCTATCGTGAGCCTCTTGATCACGTGAGCGAGGAAGACGTGTCCGTTGTTGTTGAAGCTGACTTCCAGAATGACCTCCGTATCCACTTTCTCGCCGAGCTCGCGAAGCTGGGCGTGAGCGCGCCCGCGCCCGCGGACGACCCGGTACGCGAGACGTGCTTCGCTTACTTCAGCGTGCTCCAGCGGCTCATTCCCGCCGGCGCGCGCACAGCGTGGAAGTCGCGGGAGCTCGAGCAACGCATTCTTACGGATGAGCAGCAAGCCCGACTCGCCACGATCGTCGCAGAGATCGAGGCCGGGCTCGACCTCCGACCCCGGCTTAGCCGCAGAATCATGAGGGCGAACTACAGCGACCGGCTTCTGAATGACTGGGGCATCCACCATCTTCACGTCGGGCCGCGAGAGGATGCCTACGGTCCCGAGCTGCTGTACGTGCTCATGACTGCCCGCGACGCCTATCTCATCGATTGGAAGCGGCACGGCGACGACTGCTTCGGCGACGCGGAGCTGATGAACATCCTCCATCGAAACTGGCCAGATGCGATTGAACGATTCCGCGCGCCGGGCGTCGTTCCCGGAAGTCTGGAGCCGGCCGGATACTCGCCGAGCGACCGGCAGAAGATGCGTCGCCACTTCACGCTCTGCACTCAGGTCGAAGACGGCACCGTGTACGTGCCACTTGGCGGCGGCACGGTGGCTTGCGGAGGGTCGGCCCTCGCCGCGCGCAGGGTTAGCTACGAGCGGCAGCTCGCGCAGAACGTGTATGAGGCCGTGCGCGACAACGCCGAAGGGCTGCGTGATCTGATTGCGCGGCGAACCGGGCGGAGGCTCGACGTTCTCCGGTTTCGCTACGTCGTTGGGGGCCCGATTCGCGTCGAAGAACTGCAGACGCGCTTGTTCGTTCGTTTGCCGGAGGCGCCCGCGGAATAGCGCCATGTCCATCGCCGGGACCTGCAAACTTTGTCGCCGTGACGGCGTAGCTCTTCGCAAAAGTCACGTAATTCCCAACTTCGTTATCCAATGGATGCGGGACTCGAGCGTTGGCTTTCTGCGTGACGGCACGAACGCCGATCGGCGAATTCAAGACGGGCCAAAATTTCCCTGGCTCTGCGACGACTGCGAGCAACGGCTATCCGCATGGGAAAATCCATTCGCGGAAAAGGTTTTCTCGTACGTCCACAAGACCTCCGAGAAACAAGAACCCATTCCCTATGGGCCATGGGCTTTGAAGTTTGCGGTTTCGATTTCGTGGCGCGCGCTGCTCTTTAGCAAGCAGCAACCCGATTACGATCTGACAGCCGAAAACGCGGCCGCTGCCGGCCGGGCGCAGGAGCGTTGGCGGCGCTTCCTTCTCGACGAAGAGCCGCACCCAGGCCCGTTCGAGCAGCATGTTCTATGCGTGGACGCTCCACTTTCGGCAAGCGGACCGATCTCACCATTCATGAGCCGCTACCTCACGCGCGCGATCGGTCTCGACCTTCCTACATCGCCAACGAGCTGCCTCACGTACGCCAAACTCTGTCGTGTGATCATCTTCGGATTCGTTCGCGAAAGCGAGCCTCGCAAGTGGCGCGGCACGAAGCTTCACGTGAACAAGGGGCTCATCGGCGGGATGGCCCACGTTCCGGGAGCGATCCTTCACTATCTCAACGAGAAGGCGAGTGAGGTCGGCGCCGCCGTCGCAGGCATGTCGCCACGGCAAAGCGGGAAAGTCGCCGACGTCATTCGGAATGCTGATCCCGAGAAGCTTCTCGCCTCCGAGGCATTTCGCGCGATCGCTTCCGACTTCGCTCTTCGCCGAGGTGAGTGAGCTTCAGCAGCAGTATGCGTCGCTGACGCGCCGCGCCCGCTCGTGTCAGCGGTGGCGCATTCGCCGGCTCGGAATCGATATTCGGGCTCTGCTTAGGCGTATCATTACTCCACATGCGCGCCGGATCGGTCGGTGCCGATCTTTAATAGGTCGATCGTGATGACCGCGATCACTTTGTCGCGCTCGGCGGCGAACGCGTCGGCGAAGGCGCGCACCGCATCGACGAGCTCCGGAAACTCGACGGTTCGATCGCCGACCTCCCACCGCTTGCTCGTCTGCCGCACGAGGAGCAGAATTCCGTGGGTGACGTCGGGCGGCTGCATGTAGCGCCCGTAGAGCTGGTCGCGGATGCATGCAGTGAGCGCGTTCAGCGAATAAGGGCCGAGCGGCTTGATCTCGATCGGGATCCGGCCAATGCCGTCCGCCACCGCCGAAATATCGACCTCCTTGTCATCGTCGACCACGCTTTCGCGAATGACGGAGTAGAGCCCGCGCGCGACCAGCTTGAGGCTCGAGGCCGTCCACCGCTGGACCTCTGGTTCGGACGTGCGGGAGGTGAACAGGCTGCGATAGCTGAAGTCGTCGTTCTCCACGAGCTGGCCGACTCGACGAAGATGCCTCGAGACGAGCCGAAAGAGGTCCTCGCGCGACGAGGGCTTTCTTTCATCACCACGCTCCACGCTGACCACGTCGGTTTCCGTCCATGGTGTCGCGGCGACCTCCGTCGCGTTCGCGATCTGGGCGTCGGCGGCGCGCGCGAGCAACTTCGCAAAGTCGCTCAACGCATCGTCGGCGCGGAGACGACGCAGCGCGAGGTACGCCTCGAGTGACGGATCGCCCGCGAGCGCGCTCAAGCATCGTCGGCGGAAATCCTCGGCGTGACTCCGGGGACCTCGATTGTAGTCACGGCTTCGGCTGAGATCGTTGTCAGGCGGAACAGCGAGGTGAAGCAGCTTTACCCACCGCTCGAGCGCCTTCGGGCTCAGCAACGCGGTTGGAGGGATCCGCGCTTGCGAATCGAAGTCGTTTTCGAGCTGATCGGCGGTTCCTTCGACGAGGAGCTTGAAGGCGTCTGCCGAACGGTCTCGGAGATCCATTAGCCAATCCGCGGCGTCGACCGGCGCGACGTGGGCCCAGACGCGCAGCCAAGCAAACCGAGCTTCGGTCTCCTCCGCCATCGCCGATTGGAGAAGGTCTCGTGCCGTCCTGGCGACGCGCTCCGTGTCGTCGTTCGAGAGGAGTAATGCATTGGCGGCCATACGAGCGGTCTTGGCATGGCCGGGGCCCTCCTGCTCGGCCAGCCCAAGAATGATCGTTCGCATGAGCAAACCGACGTCCCGCGCCGCATAAGGCGCGAAACGCATGACACCCGAGTGATCGAGAGTCGAGCGCCATTCCCTGGAAAGTACGTCTTCGAGCACGTTCCGGACGGAGACCGGGTGTGCAGCCCGAAGCGCATCGAACCAGTACGGGAACGCGTTCGATTCGTAGAGCGCGTAGCGCGCCGCCAGCTCGGCCTCGCCGGCGTTGAGCATGACGAGATCGCGCCCGTCGCGAATCTCCAGAGTTAATCCCGTGAGACCGGCGAGTATGGTGTGGAGCGCGCCCATCGTTCCGGGCTCAGGAACGGGCACTTGCTGGAGGCGCCAACACGCTTTGAATCCTCGGGCGAACGACTCCGTAAAGTCGTCGCCGACGAACTTTCGTAGTTGACCGAGATCGATGCGTGCTCTTGACGAGTCCGGTCGAACGAGGTGTTGCCACCCTTGGACGAGCAGATTGATGTCGGTGCCCGATTCCAATACGGCGCGTCTCGGAGTCAGGTTCTCGATGTTCTTATTCCGCGTTTCATACTCTGCCGCGCTTCGGGCGTGCTCTTGCGCCTGCGCGGCAACCTTCGCCTCATTCGCAGTTGTCTCGATTTCTCGGAAGCGCGCTTTGAGCGGAGGCGGGACATCGACACGCGCTAACGCTTCCTCACGTTCGGACTGGCCTGCGAAATGAAAGAATGCGTCCATTGCCCACCGGAGCTCGCCTCTGAGAGCCTCGGTGCCGGCGGCTTCGTATTGTTCGAACATCCAGGCCAGATCCTCGGCGTGCAGGCGTGCGAGGTGCGGTCGGGCCATTGATAGCTCGAATGCGGATCCATTCCCGCTCCGAATGCGTGCCGCCCAGATGGCACGGCGCGCGCCCGCGTTAGCTGCAACTGCATCGGAGATGGGGGAGCGATCGGTATCCGAGACGAAGTGGTGGGCCCAATGCTTCTCGAGTGCGATCGCGATATCGGCGAGCCACGCCGGTACGTGATTGTCGCGCCGCAAGCGGGAACCGAGAAGGATGGCTGCCAGCTCGAAGTGGCTTTCCGTTTCGGTCGTGATGTCCGAACTCTGGAGCGACGGAAGCAGCGCGGTGAGCGTCGCGTCGACATCGGCCAGAGCAACGCCATCGACTGCGCGACCGACGTAGAAGCGCAGCCGGTGATCGTCGACCCGAAGGAGGAATTGGATGAGGGGGTCGCCTTTCAAGAGATCCGGCACGAGCGCTGAAACGAGCTCGGCGCGCACCTCCGCGCTCGGATCGGAGGCGAGCTCGAGGAGCGAAGCTTTTTCCGCTGCGTTACCGACCGATGCGACTGCAGAAATCGCTGCTGCGCGTGACGATTCGTCGGCAGTGCGATCACGGCAAATCTCGAGAGCCACGGAGACGCAATTTCGATAACGGCCAATCTCGACATATCGAAGAAGCTGCTGCTCGACGACAGCGACGCCACGATATTCTCGGAGGAGCGCTAGGATCGCGTCGGAGAGCTCCGGCCGCGCGAGCTGACGGATCGTCCCCGTCGTCGGCCAAGTTGCACCCTCGTCCGCCGCCGCGAGCTCGATGACTTTTCGAATCGCGCCCAGGATTTCGGTGGAATCGAGCTTGCGCGGGTCGCCTTCGTAGAGGAGCGCGTGCGGCTCCGCATCGAGGACAAGCTTCCGAATCTCCGGAACCTCCGATGCAACCCAGCCGACAATGGGGAGCCTGGAGGCGGGAACGCGCCATCGGTGCTCTTCGAAGACCCTGACGAAGAGCGCGTCGCGGAGGTCATCCAGGTTCCAGCCAAGACGAAAGCGCTCGCCGAACCAATCCGCCGTGAGGAAGTGTGTCAGCGCACCTTGCGGGAGTTGAACGGCCGCCTCGCCCTTGTGGACGAAGAGTCCGTTCCCAAAAAGCTCGCCGAGCAGGCGGCCCTGCCAGTCGGCAAAGAGCTTGCGACCATCCAGCGCCCCGGGTACCGAGGGGCTCGTCGGCAAGGTGATGTGTGGCTTCTTCGTCAGGACTGACGCCGCGGCGATCCTGCGAAGTGCAGCGCTCCCCTGCTCGAGCGAGAGCGCTTGGTGAGGTTGATGAACGGCATTTCGCTCCGCGAATGCCGTATCCAGAAAGTCGTCGAGGATCTGGGTCCACGTTCCAAACGTTCCATGCTTGTTCCAGTAGTCGACGAAGAGCTGGACATCGCAGGGGCGTAGATCGATCAGGTCGTATAGTTCCTCCTCGTCGAAGCGCCGGAGGAACTCTTCCGCACTTCTCACCCCGCCCGCGCGCGCGAGAGCTGCTACCGCGGTGGTGTCGACGGGCTCGAGGGTGACGACGTCGACGCGCGGCTCCGGAATGCGCGACCGAAGGAGATCCGCGAGGTCGTTCCTGTCGTTCGGCGACCAGAGTCCTGTCCTCGCCGTAACGACAACCTGAATCTCGCGTGTCGCGAAATCGAGCTCCTTCGCCAAGCGACGCGTCACGTCGCGAAACCTCCGCTGCCGGAGGTAGATCTCGTCCGCTGCGTCGAGGAAGAGGACCGCGGGGCTCGTCCCGGAGCGCCAAGAATCGAGCCTCTTTGCAGACGAGGGGTCGAGCGACTCGCGGAGCCCATCCGTGGCGACGGCTCCGGCCTCGCATCGGAATGCGAAGAACCCACCGGCGCACAATCGCTCGCACTGCCGTTCGAGCTCGGTCGACTTCCCCGAGCCAGACGGAGCGATAACGATCACAGCGGATGGAGCGCTCGCCTTTGCGTCGGGGAGCAGCAGGCTCTGCCAGGTCATGATGCTTCGGCCGGGAAGCCCGCCGAGCATCCGACGCGTCAGGCCGCTATTCGGCGAGTCGCTGACCTCACGAAGATGACGCGTGATCGCGACATAAGAAGTTGGTGTGCTCATCGGGCGTCGAGCGCGATGGGGTGAGCCCAAATCGCGGTGCCACATGGTGCCATGTGGAAGCCCCGTGAGCACGGGCGAGCGCTTGTTCGGTCAGGGTCCGAAATGGCGGACGCCCGGCGCACAGGCGCGTGCTCCGCCAGGTCCGGTGCCGGCTGGGTACTCTCGATGCCGTCGCGTCTCCAGGCTAACGTCATCGGCTACCAGTGGACCCTCCCGGTGTCTGCACTCGCTCGGATCGGCGGTTGGATAACGCCAACCGAAGCATAACGCGCTGTAACGGAACCCTGTCGACGCCGAGCTTCTTGCGCCGAGCCACGCGCGCGTCGGCAAGACGGTCGGCGCGGGCAAGTACTCGATCGAGGGGTACTCGGGATCGGCGGCATGGCGGCCAACTACGCGGCGGCGGCGCGCTCAGATTGCCGCGTTTCTAGGCGCCCGCTGACACCGCGCGCGACGCGCGGGGTTGAGTCACGTCGCCGCGACGCCGGGGCCAGTCTTCTTGCGACCTCCGGCGACGGTGCCGGCATCAGCAGCGCGACGACGGCTCTGCACGCTCCGCGGCCGGGCCGGTAGGGATCGCCTCGTCACCGGCACATGAGCGACACGCGTACGCCATGCTTGTGGATACGAATGAAAACCGCGCGCTCGACGAATTCCCGGCGGAGTTAGGACGTCGTCGCGAGCGGAAGCGCCTGCGTCACCTAATTCGATGAGGACGTCACGCACGTCGCGGTCCGATTGGATCGGGCACGCGCTCGCGGAAATCGCGGAACTTCCGCACGCGCGAACGTCACCGGCATACTTCAGCGGCATACCAGACCGTGCCGTGACGCGGTGCGGTCTGCCCCCAAGTCCTCGCGCCCGTGGCGTACGCACTTCGCGTGTGCCGACGCCGCGAGCGGGTCTCATGGGGCGGGCGCGTCGACGACCTTTCGCCGGCGCTTCGTCGATATAGGAACTGGAAGGTTTCCGTGGCGCTTCTTTCCACGGTCGTCGCTTGCGGCGATCGGCGGCGCGTCTCGTGGCATCTTTAGGCATGGCCCGAATGCGACGACAGCGCGGCGTCCCGAGCAAGGACAGAGAGGATCGGTTGCACCCGGCGGAAACACTTGCGCGCATCGGGCTGTGGTTCCTCGAGAACGTTGACGACGATAAGTTGCCTACCCTCGCGAGCTCACCCACGCCAGGCGCGGACGGGCAGGCAGCGTTCGTCTTCCGCTCGAATCTCTACCCGGACGAGGCTCTTGGCGCTGCTGCACGACAACCTGATTCGCCCGAACAGCTCGCGTCGCGCTTCGCCTTTGGGCACATGATGGAGGCATCGAAAGCACCTCATGAGCGTAAGCGTTGCAAGGAGTGCGCTGCGAGTGACGTGATCGCAATGCTCCGAATGCACGCGGCCGAGCAACCTCCCTGGGACGAGGAGCTTCCGTTCTTGAAGCAAATCGAGGACCTCGTGCAGCAGATAGATCTCCTGCGCGAAGCGGCGCGCCAGAAAACAGAGAGGCTGAGGGCCTGGGCTGCTACGCCGGTTGCTCCAGTCCACGGCGTTCATTTGAGTCGCTCTGTGCCGCCCTCCGTCGATACGTGCGAGCGAATGAACCGGGTTCGCGGTCATCGAGAGCGAGCTTCAGCCCGTCCTCAAGTCGCTGCGCTCCAGCGGGATCAACGTCGTCGCGATTCATCACCACATGACGGGCGAGTCGCCGCGCATCCTGTTCCTTCACTACTGGGGGCGGGGCAAGGCGGTCGCTCTTGCCGGCGCCGTGAAGAAAGCGCTTGAGCTGACCGCATGGGACAAGGGGTGAGACGGATCACTCCACGGGTTCATCGAGTTTCGGAACGAGCAACTGTCGTCGTCTCACCGCGCGGACTGATACGTCGATGGAATGCCCCGCGTCCTCGTGCTGGATGGCTTTGACGAGAGCCGTGAGAGCACCGTCGGCGTTCTTCGTTCGGCTGGCTTCTCGGTCGTCGGGGCAGCCGAAGAGGACGAAGCTCTCGAAGCCCTCGCGAAGAGCGGGGTGGATTTGGTGCTGCTCGACCTTCCCGTCGCCGAGACCATCGAGGCAGCGTCAGCGATCCGTTCGCAGTGTGGAGCTACGACGCCGAAGATCCTTGCGATCATCGACCCCACCGATACGGCGGAAAGGGAGGGCGCTCGCGCAGCGGGCATCGACTTCCTCATTCTGCGACCCTGTCCGCCGTTGCAGCTCGTGAAGCAGGCGCGTCGATTCCTCCTGTGAGGCTCATCAGAGAAGAGCCTTGAGGACGAAGCCGAGCGCTGCTCCTCCGACTACGAGCCATGCCGAATTGATCTTGAATCGAAGAAGGAGGATGGCGCTCGCTACGGCGAGGGCGACGGTCGCCGCATCTACGAGTGCCGCTCGCCCAAGGTCCCACGTCACGGCGGTCATCAGCGCGAGCGACGCGACGTTGACCCCATCAAGGAACGCTCGCGCTCCCGCCGACCGCTGAAGTCGCGGAATAAGCGCTCCGCTCACCGCCACGAAGAAGAACGACGGCAGAAAGATGCCGAGCGTCGCGAGAACTGCACCCGTGCCGCCTCCGACGACGTACCCGATGAACGTCGCGGTCGAAAAAACCGGACCCGGCGTCAGTTGCCCCACTGCGACCGCGTCGATGAGCTGCTTCTCGGTCATCCAGTGAAGACGATCGACGAGATCCGCACGAAGGAAGGCGAGGAGGACGTAGCCGCTCCCGAACAGGATGGCGCCAATCTTGAGGAAGACGAGGAACAGCTTCAGGGGCGAGAACGCACCGACGCCGCTGCTCATCGTCCCGAGGGCGACGGGAGCGATCTGAAGGACGCTCGCCCCTGGAGGAGCGCCGCGACGTGACCAAAAGCGACCGAACACGGTCAGGGCGCCAGCCCCGAGCAGGAGAACAAGCTCGTTCACGCCAAAGAAGGACGCGGCAAGCGTGACTGCTCCGAGCGCCATGAGCGGCTTGGTCTTCAACGCCGACTTCCCGAGACCCCAGATCGCCTGGAGGACGACCGCGATGATGACGGGCTTCACGCCGTAGAGAATGCCGCGAGCTTCCGGAACGGAGCCGAAGCGAACGTAGACCCATGCCAGGGCGAGAGTGATGAGCGCGGCGGGAAAGATGAAGCAGACGCCGGCAACGATGAGCCCCACCCAGCCCGCGCGGCGGTGCCCGATGTGGATCGCCATCTCCGTCGAGTTTGGTCCCGGAATCAGGTTCGTCGCGCCCAGCAGGTCGAGGAACTCCTCCGACGTGAGCCACTTGCGGCGCTCTACGACTTCGTCCTGCATCATCGCGATGTGGGCAGCGGGACCACCGAATGCCGTGACGCCGAGTCGAAGAAAGAGGGCAGCGAGTTCGCCCAATCGTCCCCGCTCCTCCGTCGTACCGTCAGCCATCGCTGCTCCGGCGCGACTTATCGAGCCACCCATCCATCGACAACGACCCCGCGCCGACGAGCAGCACGAAGAGCAACCCCGAGATCATGAGAAGGTCGGTGCGCGCCTCGTGCATCGTCTTCCAGAAGCCATTCTTGACGAATGTCGCCAGCTTCGTGGTCGTGATCGCCACCAGCATGCTGAAGAGCAGGGGAATGGTAACGAGTCGTGCCGCGAGCCCGAGGACGAGAAGAGCGCCACCGAGGACTTCGACGCATCCGACGAAGGGAGCCATCACGGATGGCAGCGGGATGCCGATCTTGGTGAAGCGCCCAACGCCCAGTTCGTCGGTGAAGAGGAACTTCTGGATGCCCTCGGAAACGAAGATGATGCCGACCATGCCGCGAAGGAGCGCCGTCGCTCTTGGTCCGCGAGCATCGAATGCCCATGCTCGCAACGGGGTCATGACGGCGTGAAGGAGGCAAGGTCCCCGATGCCGAGCTGCGCTTCGATGACGGCAACCTGGGCGACGATTCCCTCGAAGCCTTCCTTCCCGAAGAGAGCGTGCTCCTTTTCCTCGAAGCGCTCGCCCAGTTCCTCCAGCTCCTTCGGCGGAATGACGGTTCGAAGCGCGGGGAAGAGGACCGTGTCCTCACGCGCCTCATGGGGGCGGTACATTCGGATGAACTTCCGAAGGTTCCCTGCGAGCTGTCGCCGCGCATCTTCGGTGCTTACGGGCGAGCCGACTTGTCGAAGAACCTCGTCGGTCAGCTTCCGTCCCGCCTCATGTTGGCGGCGCAAGATGGCGACGAGATCGACGAGCTTGCCCGCCTTCTCGAAGCGCGGGAAGAGGAAGTCCTCTTCGAGCTTGCCGTGGTAGTCCTCGATGAAACGCCTCACGATGTTGGCGGTCGCGGCGAACTGGTCCACGGGCACCTTCTCGCCGGGGGCTTCGAAACGACGAATGCCCTCCTCGTAGATGAGCAGCACGCGGTTCAGCACTCCGTGCTCGCGCATCAGGTCTTCGGCAGGCGAGATCTCTTCCTCTCCGCCGTGCGCCTGAGGGCTCTCGGCGCCGCGCCCTTGACCTCCACATGCTGCGGCGACAAGCCCGACGCCAATCGCTCCACCGAAAGCAAGCGCATCTCTTCGGTTGTGTAGTCGGTCGTTCATGTGCCCTCCTCAGTCGTCCTCGAACAGCTCGCCGAATAGCTCGCGAACCTTCTCCTTGGCGGCATCGAGCGCTTTCTTGCCGCGCGGGGTGATGCGGTAGACGCGCCGCACCGTGCGCCCCATCCGCTTCTCCGTGGAGCGCAGGTAGCCCTTGGTCTCCAGCCCGTGAAGAATCGGGTAGAGCGTGCCGGGGCTCAGCTTGTACCCGTGGCGCGCCAGCTCCTCCACGATGCCGAGCCCGAAGATGGGCTCGTGTGCCGCATGGTGCAGGATGTGGAGGCGGATGAGCCCCGAGTAGAGATCGCGATCGGTCATCGTTATCGACTGTCGATAACGATCATCTACTGCTGTGTGGGCTGCCGGTCAACGACCAGAGGCTGCGTCAGGCAGTCCCGAATGGCTCGGCTCCAACTGGTGGGACACGGGGGATACGGGGATAGACCTCGCGGCTCGCTACGCCGTCGAGCGAGAAGACGTCGAGGATGACGACGACCGCGCCGCCGAGCGCGAGACGCCCGCCCGCTGAACCCTATCCCTTTGTACCCCGTGAACTCGCGCTCGTGGGACAGGGGGATAGAGGGGACAGGGGATAGACCTTGCGACGAGCGCGGCAAGCGAGCCGAACGCGCTTTCGCCGTCGCGCTTTTTTCTCATTTGCCGCCCCCTTGACGCTCGAATTTATCAGGAAAGGTTGTCGGACGTGTGGAGCCGACGGTCTACGACGCACGGTGCCGAGGAGAAAGGAGGTTCAAACCAAGGAGCGAACTATGAAACGCATTTGCAGTACTGTTTTTGATGTCTATATCGAGCTTGATCTTTCGGCTGATGGGGTTCCCCGCTGTCGCATGCCGTTGGAACTCTCGCCAGAGCACAAGCGACGACTTCTGCTGTTCTTGCAACAACTGCGACAAGAGGAGGAGGGGTCCGACGAGAATTGATCGGTAGGAAGGCGGTGTCGCATGCGCACCGCCTTCACTTCCAACTGGAGATGGCACCCGATCTCTGCTCTCGGATAGCCTCGGCGTCGTGAGCAACTACGTGGTCGCCGCCGACGCCGAAAAGTTCCTGACCGCGCTGAAGGACGAGAGCGTGGATCTCTTCCTCATCGACCCGCCCTACTACAAGATCGTTCGCGACCTCTGGGATCACAAGTGGGAGAGCGCGGAGCAGTACGCCGAGTGGCTGGTCGGTCTCCTCGTTCTGGCGCGGAAGAAGATCAAGCCCACGGGCTCGCTCATCATGTTCCAAGCGATCGGCAAGCACGGGCAGCATCCGCTCTTTGACGTCCTCAAGGGCGCCGAGAAGAACGGCTGGTTCTTCCGCAACTGGATCACCTGGAAGAAGAGCCGCTCCTTCGGCAAGGACGACAACTACCTCTTCGCTCGCGATGAGATCATCTGGTTCACGGCGAGCGAGAAGCGCGGAGCCTTCACGTTCAACCCGCAGTGGCTCGACGAACGGAACAAGCGCTCCACCAAGAACGAGTTCAAGAAGGTCTCGAACGTGTGGAGCGACATCGAGCAGGTCTTTCGTCCCGAGCGCTCCTGCCGACGCCCGCTGCCGTTGCTCGCTCGCTTGATCAAGGGGCACTCCAACGACGGTGACCTCGTCGTGGACTTCTTCGCGGGCTTCGGGACGACGGGCATCGTGGCGCACAACCTCGGGCGGACGTTCCTCGGCTGCGAAGCCATTGAGCAGGACGCGCTCGCGGCGGATCGGCGCGTGACGGCAGCCAAGGAGAACGCCCGAAGTCGGATGAAAGCACCGACGTCTGGCGCTCATGTCGTTCTTGGGAAAAGCCCAACGAAAACGCGAGTGGGCTGAACGCCTGATGGGCGGCGTGTTCATGTCGGACCACTGATCGCCACGAGGAGAGGCGCGATCCGCAGGAAACCCGCAGAAAACGAGGGTGAGAGGCGCTCGTACTGAACCGTCTTTCGCGAGAATCGGTCGTCACTACCCTGCATTCCCATCCAACGAATACGGGAGGTCGAGGACGAGCGGCGAGCCATCGCGCATCAGCTTCGTGATGAGCCTCCGATTGATTCGCGACGAGTGGGCGTGGGCCGCCGCATCCAACGCCCCCGGAGCGATTCCGAAGAACCTTCGCAAACTCCGCGAAGAGCTAAAGCGCTTCATCTTGCCTCCACGACGCTCGGACCGACTCTTCCCCCGCGCCGTGAAGATCAAAATGAGCAACTACGACAGAAAGCGCCCTACAACAGCTCGTCGGAAGCCGCGTAAGTGAACGGCATTGGCTCTAGCGTTCGACTTCTATGAATACCTTCACGATCAGGGCGTCGACTTCTGGATCGAATCCGTGAGCGGGCGAGCCCGACGTCGTCTCGCGGGAAGCTCGAGGGGAACCCCTTGTCGCCGATGCGAAGTATGTCGACGCGTCCGCCAAGGCGCTTCGCACGATCGCGTCCGGCTTCCGACAGATCGCGGACTACTGCCGGGACCACAACGAGCCCGCGGGCTACCTCGTGATCTTCGTGAACTGCGACGTCATCTTCGATCTGAAAGGGGATCGCGACGATGGCTTCCCCTGCTTCCGCGTCGGCAACCACACCGTGTATTACGTCGTGGTCGACATCTTCGAGCACGTCACGTCGGCGAGCAAACGACCGAAACCGAAGGTCGTGAGCGTCGCCGTGGCAGACGTTCTCGCGACCGAGGAAGCCTCTTCGGCCGACCAGCTCGTAGTGGCGACCGACGAGTAGTGAAGCCGGCAGCAAGCCGCGCGACCATCGCAGGCGGGCTCACACGTGCCGCACGGGCGCCGCGAACCGGACGCCAGGCGCTCGACCGCTCGCGCTCACCAAGGTTTGGTCGAGCAAAGCATGCAGTCTGTATTGCATTGCTCACCCGGCGGATTGTGGCAGCTCCCTTGCTCGCCCATTCCCAGAAATGGACCAATGCACCATCCCAGTGCGCACTGATCGGCGTTCAAATTGTCGGGGGCGCAATAGCGATTACCAAGATTGTCGGCAACGCAGTCGTGACGATAGCCACACGGTTTGGAATAACAGCCGCGATAATGTTCGCCGCTATCCGGTTGGCATGTGTAGTAACCGAGAGACGGCGTGCAGGCGCCGCCCGCGCAGTCGCTCGTCGTTTTGCAGAGACAAAGGCCGTCGTTAGTGTTCGCGGCGCCAAGGCATGCGCCTTGGCCATTGGGTTGAGGCGAACAGCACGCGCCGAGCCCGCAGTCCGAACCCGTTACACAGGTTCGCGCGCAGATTTTGGCGCCGTTGCTCGAAATGCAGCGCTCATCTGGATTGCAGCACTTCCCGTTGCACAGCTCGTGAGAACAGCCACCGCTCGTCGACGAGCCACCAGTAGGGCAATCACAACTGCCGAACACGCGAGCTGCCGAACAGGTCGCCACACCGTCCGTCACTCCCAAGCAGGCGCAAGAGGTGCTCGTTCCTGGCTCGCAGCCAACCTGTGCGGGCGACGTGCCGCTGCTCGATGAGCCCGACGACGAGGAGCCCGACGACGCCGGCGGTTCCTCGCCCGTCATGACTGCGGAGTGGTACCGGTCTCCGCACGAGAGCGTCAGCATCATGAAAATGGTGGTCCGAATTTTCATCGGAATTCCCCGTGGACTCCGATCCAGCCGATACCAACGCGCGCTGCGACGAGCGGAGAGGGGCGAGCGCTTCGTTTTGGAGCCGGCTCGGAGAGTAGGAACCAGGTAGCGAGGCTCGCACCGACGAACGCGACACCGGCCCCCGCCCAGAATCCGACGGCGAGCTGCCGAAGCTCCGCGTTCGCGTGATCCGTAGTGGCTCGATCCGGACAGGTGTTCTGATTCGCGCAGCGCGAATCGCCTTTCGTCCACAGGACTCCAAAAACGGCGCTCGTCGCGAGACCAACGCCAGCGAGCGCAAGGGTCGCGTACAAGGGCCACTGCGGGCGTCGTGTGGCGCCGGCGGCACCGGGGTCGATCGCAGACACCTTGCCAGGCGCACCACGCTCCGACTCGTCCGAGCGGAGGACGATGTCGATCGCGCGTCCCTTCTCCCCGGAGCGGAGGACGACGGCTCGCGTCTCCTTCGAACCGCCCGCCTGTACGACGACGGTGTGTTCGCCAGGGTCCAAGTCGAGCGCCACGGCCGATGATTGCGCCTTCCCGTCGACGAGGATTGATGTGACTGGCGTGCTGCCGCCGTGCGCATCGACGACGCGAACCGTGATGTTCGGAATGCGGGCGTCGACATCGCGCAGCCAGGCCGAGCATGCGTCGACGATGGAACGAGCGCAGACGGCACTCGAGCATGTGCGAAGCGCGGCGCGGCGCTCGAGAAGACTGTCCGGCGCATCGCGTTTGAGTATCTGCGCGCGCACGTGCGCGGCAGAGCAGGTGCTCTCTTCGGACGCTCGCGCCTCGCTGGACGCGAGCCAGGTCACGATGCCGAGCAGGATCGCCGTGGCGTCGCGCCACTTCATGGGCACCACGGCTTGTGCACTTGGATGCCGTCTTGAATGGTGAACGGTGGGTCGCAGTTCGACTTCGCCGATGTGCTCTTCGGTGGCGCTGGCGGACGCGGCTTGTTGGCCGAGGGTCTCGTCGCACGAGCAGGCGCCCGTGAAGGAGATTCAGCCGGCTCAATGGGCGCCGACGTCGGCGGAGTTGGTTCCTTGGCCGCATCGACGAGATTCTCAGCTGCGGTTGCTGCACCCAACGTCGGCGTACTGCTTCTCTGGCCTTCCTCGGCGCCCGGACGACGTGGACGCGCGCTCATTCCAACTGCCACGACGAGCGCGATGGCGGCGATGGAAAGCGCGAGCCATCGTCGGCGCACGACGTGCACGGTGCGCGAGCGAGGGTGACGAATCCGCGTTTCCGCTGTGCTCGAGACCGGTTCCGAAGTCGTTTTTCCAAGTACCGGCGGATGGCGGTTGCCCCTCGAAGCGAGCGTCGAGCCGGGAACGGCGACCTTCGCGGCCGCCAGCATCGTCTCGCTCAAGCCTGCGCCGATCGGTGTTGCGCTCTCCGTGAGTGTCGCGACGATCTCGTCGATCGCCGCTCGGAGTGCAGCGGCGGACTCCCATCGACTTCCTTGGTCGAACGCGAGCGCGCGGTCGACGAGCGCGATCAGCTCGGTCGGCGCGTCGGGCAGAACTGTCGCGAGAGAGCGGGCAGGGGTCGTCGCGGCCAAAATCGCGAGGTGCTGCGCGGACTGACCTTCATGCACTGCGTGACCAGTGAGAAGGTTGAAGATGGTTGCTCCGACGGCCCAGATGTCGGCGGGCGGGCCCACGTCTTTTACCAAGCCCGCGGCTTGCTCCGGCGCCATAAACGCCGGGGTTCCCATCACGGCACCTGTCTGCGTCGCGCGCGGTCCGGCCTCATCACGCACGCGCGCGATGCCGAAGTCGAGAACCTTCAGTGCGCCGTCGGTTGTGACGAACAGATTTGCCGGCTTCAAGTCACGATGAACGACACCAAGGCCATGAGCCACGGCGAGGACCGCGCAAAGGTCCGCCGCGATCGAGAGCGTGGCTTTGATCGAAAGCTTCCCGCCCTCTGCTGCAGCGAGCTCCTCGACCGTCCTCCCGTCGAGCAGCTCCATGACGAGGTACGCAACGCCGTCGTCGCTCACGTCGTCGTCGATGACGGCGACGACGCCGGGATGATTCACCGCGTTGGCGGCCTGCGCCTCGCGAAGGAACCGCTTCCGAAGATCCGGTCGCGCGTTGAGCTCGGGATGCAAAAGCTTGAGCGCTACACGGCGCCCGTTTCGATGGGTCGCGGCGTAGACCGCGGCCATGCCGCCGATCCCGAGCACGCGTTCGATGCGGTACTTGTCGCCGAGCACCTGCCCGACGCGAGCTTCTGCGACCGCAAGATCGTCGGACTCTGACATGGGACCTTGGCACTTCCTCCCCGACCGACCCGGCGCAGCCCCGTTTTGAGCTCCACTGTCCTATATATAGGACAGCAAGCCGGCCAGCAACGGCCACGCTCGGTCCGTGGCATCACGGCTCGAGGACGCACTCGCGGCACGGCTGCGCGAGCTCGCGCGAGCCAAGAAGATTCCGTTGAGCCACGTCGCGGATCGCGCGGGCATCGCTCGTTCCTACCTCTGGTCGCTGCTCAAGAAGACGAGCTCGGCCACGCTCGCTGTCATCCAGCGGATCGCGGACGCGCTCGGCGTCGAGCCACTCGAGCTTCTGAAGCCGGACGAGAAGCCGACGAGCGAGGGTCCGTTGGCTTCCGCCCGGAAGCAGCGGCGAGCCGATGCGACAGAAGAACCTCCGAAACCGAAGAAGGCCGGTCGTTCGCGGTCACCGACGACACGAGCGAAGCGTCGCTGAGGAACGGCTCGCTCTGGGCCAACATCCCGCCGCAATAGGAGCTGTGCTACGGGCTCGTGCATGGTCGATGAAGCGTTCGAACGACACTTCCACCGCCGCGCCGATCTCGCCGACGAGCTCGTCGGGCGCGGGCTCACGGTCGACGGCATCGGCCTGGCCGCGGGCGCGCTCGATGCGCTTGGGGCGATCTGGTTTCACGACTTCCCGGCGACGGTTGAGGAGCTCTCGCGGGAGCTCGGCGGGAACCCGCCGCCGAGCATTCGGCTCGCCCGCATGATGGCGCGTTTCGCGCCGACCGAGCCGAGCGCACAGCTCGTCGCGGTCGTGTCGTTTGCCGAGGACTGGAAACGCTACGCCTCGGAGACGGCGGGTCCCGCCGAAAAGCTCCTCGCTCGGCGCATCGGCGAACACCCGAATGAGCTTCCGCGATCGTATCTCGACAAACCGCTCGGCGAATTGATCGATGAATGTCCGGAGATCGGGGCAAGCAAGCCGCTCCGGTCATTGGCTGCTGAATACACCTATGCGGCCATGCTCTACCGCTTCTACCGTTGCCCCATCCTTCATCTCACCGCACCGGCCCATCGGACGCACGGATTCACCGTCGACGATGAAGTGATGTACATGCGGCTCCGTCCGGGCTTCACGAGCATCAGTTTCGGCCCGGCCCTGGTCACGCGCTGGCTGGGCGTCGCAGCAACGGGATACACGCGAGGGTGCGCGGCGGCGTCCGTTCACCCACCAAAAGATATGGACCCGGCCGGGGATGCGGAAGAGCTGCTCAAGTCCCGCTGGGAGCGAGTCGCGAAACGCGCGTAGCGCACGGCGAGATCTCACTTACGCCACGAGCGAAGCGACGCGCCAGGCCGGCGACCAGTGCGTCGCGATGGCGGCCGCGAAGGCGATGGCGAGCGCCCACGCGCGCGGATTGGTCAGAGTGAGCTCGAGTTGAATGTGGAGGCGGCCCGCACCCGTCGGGCGCCGTTTCCTGGTCGTCGTCTTCATCAGAAACCTCGTGCCCTCACTCTGCGTCATCGTTCGGACGCTCGCGCCTCGCAGTCGGCAAATAGACGACTTTCAAAAAGCGTTTATCCGCGCGCTGACCGCTGGACGGCGCGCGCACGCTTGATGATGCGAACGGTGATGCACTCGGAGCAGCGGCACTCCTGCTCGCCGTGAACACGACCGCGCCGCGGCCGCTCTCCGACCCGTCGACATGCGACGGCCCGCGGCACGTGGATTCCCCCGCCGTCCGCGTAACGACTTATGGCGCGTGCGATCTTGGCGTCGAGTGGGTCGGGGACCGCGGCGCGATCTTCGACGAGGTCTGCGTTCAAGAGAGCGCCCCGAGCGCTGACGAAAACACGAAGATAGGGAGCGAGCGCGCTCGTCGTGGTGCCGGCGCGAACGCGCTTGAGCACGGCGCGATGAAGGACCTGCTCGGGCTCGCCGAGCCCGCGGACGAATTCGGCCATGTTGGGCGTCTTCGCAATGATCGTCTTCGTGGCGCGACGCGCACCCGATTGGACAGCGCCGACCACGGCACGGTCGAAGGGGACCAGCCCGAGCGTCAGCGGATAGAGGATCTCCATCAGGTCGCGAGCATGCGCTCTGTCGACTTCCGGGACCGCGCCCTCTCCGAACCGAGTCGCTTTTGGCTCGTGCGCCAACTCGCTCGCGTAGGTCATCGTGCACGTGAGCAGCCACTGCAGGGCGGCGAGGCGATCGGCCGGAGCGACCCGCTCGACCTCCGCCCGGACGGCGCGCGAGATTGACCTTTCGAAGTCGGCGAGTCCCGTCTTTCGCATGTCACCCCGATGTTACGGCAAGCGCGGAGAGGCGCCGGACCGGCGCACTCATTCGCGCGCGCTATGATCGGCGCGGAGCCACATGGAGCAGACGGTCTTTCTCGACGAGTGTGGCTTCACGGGCGAGGACCTCGCGCAGCCGGACCAGCCCGTCTTCGTGGTGGCGTCGCACAACCTCACGGAGGATGAAGCGAGCGCGCTCAAAGAGCAGCACTTCGGACATGTTAAAGCCGAGGAGCTCAAACACTCGAGTCTCCAACGGCGCGAACAGCACCACGCTGCCGTGACCGCACTCCTCGACGCGGTGCTGACGTCGGACCGGGCGCGCGCATCGATGGCATACAAGCCGTACGCTCTCATCGCGAAGATCGTCGATCATCTCATCGAGCCGATGATGTTCGAGGACGGGCTCGACCTTTACGACCAGGGCGGACACGATGCGCTCGCCGCGGTGCTCTACTATTCGCTCGGCGCACACTCGAAAAAGCTTCTCTTCGACGTCGGAAGTGCATTTCAACGTGCGGTCCGTACGCGCGCACCTGAGCACGTGCGTGCTTGCAACACCGTTCTTTCGTCCGCGGACGTCGGCGGGGCCCTCGATGGTCTTCCGAACTTTTTCCGCATCGCGATCGCGAAGTACGGCGTGAATTGGACCGAAGACCTTCCGGACCGTTGCCTCGATCTTTCGTTACCTCTCGCGCTTCAGCAATGTTGGGCATGGCGGCGTCGTCTCTCACCGCCGTTCAACATCGTCCACGATCGCTCGTCGCCGATGGTGAAGAGCAAATGGCTTTGGGACGCGCTTCTCGCGCCCGATGCGCCGGCCGCGGTCGTCGGGCGTGGTGGAGCAACCGTCGAATATCCAATCGGCGTCACTGCGACTCGCTTCGAGGATTCAAAGCACAGCGCCGCCCTCCAGATCGCCGACGTCGTGGCCGGCGCGGTCGGCCGCTGGGCAACCTGGGTCGTACGCGGCGCGCCCGAGTCGGATCGATACGCCAGCGCACTCGACGCGGTCATCGAGCCGGCGCTCGGGCAGCTCATCGCAAGCGCGATCTGGCCGACTCCCTCGGTC
Organism: Labilithrix sp.; assembly: GCA_019637155.1. Taxonomy (NCBI): domain Bacteria; kingdom Pseudomonadati; phylum Myxococcota; order Polyangiales; family Labilitrichaceae; genus Labilithrix; species Labilithrix sp. The sequence goes on from JAHBWE010000026.1 coordinate 103,378, forward strand.
GCAAAGGGGGCACCGCGGGCACCGGGCGTGATGGAACCGAACGACTACGTCGCCTCCGTCATCACGAAGACGCGCTCGGCTTGATCGATTCGTCCGGTCCGTCGACGTTGCGCACAGCCCCGGCCTCACTCCAGGCGCTGAGCGGAACCTCTCCGTAACAGCCATTTCTGAAACGTCGAACCGGTCGGTAACACATCGTCGCGAGCGACAGTGGCAACCGCTCGAAATGCGGTCGGTGTCGCCGCGGCACCGACATTGCTGAGGGCGCGAGCAACTCCAGACCCATTGAGGATCTCATGCTTGCTCGTTCCTTCTCTCTCGTCGCGCTCGTCCTTGCTTCCACCGCCGCTGCCGCGTGCACCGCGTCGCCGTCCGACGACGGCGACGCGGTCGCGACGGAAGATGCGCTCATCAGTGGCCCCGGCGCGAAAGCGACCGACCAACGCGTGCCCGAGCTCGGCGCGGACCTCACCGTCGTTCGTCAGTCGAAGATCTCGATGGCCGACGCTGTCCGCAAGGTTGGAACGGAGAACGGGCCCGTCATCGAAGCGAAGTTCGAGCTCGGACATGACGGGAAGCTCGCGCTGAGCCTCTATCCGGTCGGGGCAGGTCTCGCGCTCGACAGCGAGCGAAACGTCTTCCAAGAGCTCGCCGGCGATCCGACCGCGACCGCGTTCCGTGGCGACCTCTCGACGTTCGAAGACGACGAGCACGTGCTCCGCTCGTCGCGTGACCTCATGCTCGTCCAGCTCTCGCGCCTCGGCGTGGCCGATGCCGTCGCCGCGGCGTCCAGCATGGGCAAGGTCTTCTGGGCCATTCCGACCATCCGCAACCACCGCGCGGGTTACGGCGTCTATGCGCTCACGCCGAGCGGGCGCCAGGCCTATCGCTTCATCGACGGGCGCGGCAGCGACGAGGCCGACGATTGCCTCGAGGAGATCGGATCGGGTCCGGGCTCGCTCGCGACGGACGCGCGGCACCCGGAGGTTGGCTCCGACCTCACCGTCGTGCGCGCATCGAAAATCTCGATGGCCCGCGCGCTCGCGCAGGCGGAGGCGGCGCACGGTCCGGCGATCGAAGCCAAGTTCGAGCTCGATCACGACGGCAAGCTCTCGCTCAGCGTGTATCCCATCGGCAAGGGCATCGACGTCGACGCCGAGCGCAACTCGTTCTTCGAGCTCGCCGGCGATCCCACGGCGCCCGCGTATGCGCCTTCGAAGTCCGAGTTCAAGATGCCCGACTTCGAGCACGTCGCGCGCTCCGCCCGCGATCTCACGCTCGTGCAGACGGCGCGCATGACGCTGCGTGAAGCCGTCGACGCCGTCGACGAGGCGATGCCCGGCGGCTTCGTCTACTGGGCGATCCCGACCATTCGCGGCACCCGCTCCGGATACGGCGTGTACACGCTCGGCACCGACAACAAGGCCCACTACTTCTTCGTGAATTGATCGACGTCGCGGAATCGCTAGGCTCCGGCCCTCGACCGTTGTAGTCGACGGCCGGCCATGCCGGGGCACGGATGAAGCGAGCGACGCGACGCGCATGGACGTGCGAGCTCCTTCGACTCGTGACGCTCGCGCTTCTCCTGCCGCTCGCGAGCATGGGCGCGCTTCCGACGTGGGCGCGTCTCGTTGGCGTCGAGAGCCCTCACGTTTGCCACTGCTCGCTCGAGCACCACGACTGCACGTGCTCCATCTGCGACCCCGAGCATTCGCCACGCCTCTCGACCGAGTCGCTCGAGGGACGCTGTGGCGACGACGACGTCGCGTTCGGCGGCAGCGTCCTCCGCGCCGTGCTCCCGGCGCCCTTCGTCATCGCGGCGGCGCCCATGGTCCGCCGCGACCTCCCCGCACATCACGTCCGTGTCTCCCGCGGCGCCGATCCGCCGCCTACGCCACCGCCTCGGGTTCGTCCGGTTTAGCCAACCAACCGACGAACCAATCATTTTCGAGGTGAAATCATGAACAGGAAGATCTTTGGGACGGCGATCCTCGCCGTCTTCGTGGCCGCGGCTTGGGGTTGTTCGGACGATGACGATCACGATCATTCGTCGTCCTCGTCTGGCGGACATACGAGCGAGTTTCCGTCGTGTCAGGCGATCATCACCGCCTGCCACCCGCTCGACAACGGGCCTGGCCCCGCCCACGACTGTCACGAGGTCGGGCACGACAATCCGACCGAGGAGAAGTGCGCGGCGAAGAAGGCTGAGTGCCTCGCGACGTGCACGGCACCCGGGACGAGCGACGCCGGCGACGGCGGCTGAGGTTCGCGGGCGTTCGTACGATGGCGAGCTTATCGCGTGCGCTCGTGCGCGCGTCGCTGCTCGCCATCGTCGCGGCGCGTTGTTACCTCGTCGTAACGAGCGAGCTCGAAAGCTTCGCGGCTCCGTTACCCACCGGGAACACTCGCGTCCGCGACGCGCGTCATTACCTACACTTACTCACTGGCACCCCGCGTGCACTGGGCGCTCCCGTAACCCCACGGAGCTCCTGAAAAATGTCCACCAAGCTCGCTTTCATCGCCCTTCTCACGCTGCCCCTCATCGCCTGCGCTGCTACGCCGGGTGCAGACGACACCGAAAGCAGCGACGGGACCGACGACGCGCTCACGAGCGCAGCGACGTCGTACGCGTTTACGTGCAAGAACGCCGACGCGACGAAGAGCACGGTCGTCGTCTCCGCGCGTGCGGACGCGTTCGACATCCGCGCGACGACGAACGGAGCGACGCTCTTCACGGCGACCGCGCAGCGTCCCTCGCTCAGCGTGCGCCTCGACGACAGTGCGAGCGCGAACGCGGTCGTGAACGAATTCGTCGACTTCAGCGACGCCGGGCTTCAGGTGGTTCCCGTCGACGGTCCGAACGCGCTCGAGATCGACCTCGCGGGGGCGAAGACGCTGCTCTACAAGACGCCGGCGGCCAGCATGACCTTGAGCTGCTCGTTCGACAAAGCGAAGCTCCTCGGTCTTCTGAAGTTGAAGCTGGTCGCCGCGTCGCGGGTCAACCTCACGGGCGTGAAGGCCGTCGCCTTCGACATCGACGACACGCTCGCCTTCACCACGCCGACGTTTACGCGAGGCTTCGCGACGGGGGGAACGCCCGCGCCGACGGACACCGTGTTCTGGACGCACACGAACGGCTGCGACAGCGGATGCAACGCGCAGAGCATCACGCTCCCGGACGGCACGACCAAGCTCCTGCCGGACAATGTCGCGAGCACCGCGAAGTCGAGCGCGATCGAGCTGGTGAAGCGCCACAAGGCGCACGGCCACAAGGTCTACGCGATCACGGCGCGCCCGGACATCAATGGCGATCCGCTGCGCCACTTCATCGAGCAGGAGCTCGGCATCGCGAAGGAGGATGTCTTCTTCGAGCCGGACATCGACCAACCCGGCAACCCGAAGGGCAAGGCCGATCGCATCAAGGCGCTCGACCTCGACGTCTTCTACGGCGACTCGGACTCGGACATCACCGATGCGAAAGCCGCCTTCGTCGACGCCTCCGGCGCGGCGACCAAGCCGATCCAAACCCTCCGCTTCCTTCGCTCGCCGAAGTCGTCCAACCGCAAGGCGGGGAAGCTGAACAAGTACCACCCCGGCTACTTCGGAGAGTCGATCATCACGGGCAGCTACGAGTGAGCGGCTGACGATCGCGCGTGGCACGCGCTGCGACGCAGGTAGCACGAAGGAAGGGCGCTTCCGCGCCGTGCTAGGGTCTCCGGCGAATGAAGCGGGTTGCCGCGTCACGATGGCGAGCTTGTCTCGTCGCGCTCGTTCGCGCGGCGCTGCTCGTCATCGTGTTTCATTCGTCGGGGCTCGCGCATTTCGCGGCCGACGTGCACGAGCTCGTGACGACCGGCCACCACGCCGGGACACCTCTCGATCCCGACGACGACGATCCGACGCAAGCGCCCGGCTCGCCCGCATCGCATCACGCGCAGCCCGGCGGCGCTTCGCTGGCGTCGCCCATTCTCGTGTCGCTCGCGGCACCGGGGAGTGCGCGACTCGCCATCGCCGAGGCACCGAGCGAAGCACCAGCGACGCCGCTCTACCGCGGCGTCTATCGACCTCCTCGCGGCTGACGCTTCGTCGTCATCGCTCGCGAAACGTCCGCGCGGCCCGCGCGGAGGAGGTCATCGTGCATTCGGTTTGGCTCTTTGCTGCGGCGTTCATCGCCGTGGGCTGTTCACGCGTCCATCCATCCGAGGAGGCGCCGCAAAAGCGCGCGCCCTCCTCGACGAACGTGCATCTCGCGATCGGCGTGCAGACCGACGCGAAGGTCCGGAGCGAGCGCGTGACGCGCGAGGTCCTCGGGCGCACGGTCGAGATCGCCGGCGAAATCGTCTCGACGCCCGATCGAACGGCGCGCGTGTCGTCGCCGGTCGCGGGGAGGCTCGACTCGGTTCGGTTCGGCGAAGGCGAGACGGTCAAGAAAGGCGAGCCGCTCGCCGTCCTCCGCGTTCCCGATCTCGGACGGCTTCGCGGTGAGCTCGCGACCGCCGCGGCGCGCGCGACCGCTGCTCGCGCGGATGCGAATCGCCTCAAGGGCCTCTCGGAAAGGCAGCTCGCGACCGAGCAGGCGTACCTCGATGCGGAGGCGCAGGCGAAGTCGTTCGAGGCGCAAACGGCCGCGCTCCGCGAACAGATCGGCGCGATGGGTGCGCCGTCCGAGACGGACTCCGGATTTCAGGTCACGCTGCGCGCGCCCGTCGACGGCGTCGTCGTCTCGCGCGAGGCACTGGTCGGACAACCGCTTCGCTCGGATCAAACGATCGCCACGGTCGCCGACCTCTCGCGCGTCTGGTTCGTCGCACAAGTCTTCGAGCGGGATCTTCCGCTCGTCGACATCGGGGCGACCGCGCGCGTGCGGTTGACGGCGCTGCCCGACCGCACCGTCGACGCTTCCGTGGAGCTCCTCGGCCGCGCGCTCGATCCGGCGACGCGGACGACGAGCGTCCGCATTCCGATCGACAATCGAGATGGTGCGATCCGCATTGGCATGACCGGCCTCGCGCGGATCATGTCCAAAGCGAACGCCGCCGACGCCGGTCCGCCCGTCGTCACGATCCCGCGCGCCGCGCTCGCGGATCTCGGAGGCCGGCGCGTCGTCTTCGTCAAGAAAGGGCCCGAGGAGTTCGAGCCGCGCGACGTCGAGACCGGCGCGGCCGCGGGCGATCGCCTCGCCGTCGTGCGCGGGGTGAACGAGGGCGACGAGATCGTCGTCGATGGCGTCTTCACCCTGAAGAGCATCGCGCTCAAGTCGTCGTTCACGGAGGAGTAAAGAGATGGCGCTCCTCACCGCGATCGTGCGCTGGTCACTCGGTCATCGAGCCGTCGTCCTCGTTCTTCTCGTCGTCTTCGTTCTGGTCGGGCTCCGATCGGCGTCGAGTTTGAAGCTCGACGCCGTGCCGGACGTGACGAGCGTGCAGGTCCAGATCATCACCGGCGCGCCGGCGCTCGCGCCCGTTGAGGTCGAGAGCTACGTCACGATTCCCGTCGAACGCGTGATGGCCGGGTTGCCCGGCTCGATCGAAGTGCGGTCGCTATCGAAGTACGGCATTTCGCTCGTCACCGTCGTCTTCGAGGACGCGACCGATATCGTCCTCGCACGGCAGCTCGTGGCCGAGCGAATGCCGCGCGCGGTCGACGCCGTGCCCGCGCGCTACGGCCGGCCCGTCATGGGGCCGATGACGAGCGGCCTGGGTGAGATCTTCCAGTTCGCGATCACGAACGAGAAGCTCGGGCTCAAAGACACGACCGCGCTCCTCGAGTGGTCGATCATTCCGCAGCTTCGCACCGTGCCGGGCGTCGTCGAGGTCAACGCGTTCGGCGGCCAGCGTAAGGAGTACGAAGTGATCGTCGACCCGAGCCGGCTGAAGGCCGCGTCGCTCTCGATCGACGATGTCGCGGACGCGATCCGAAACAACAACGCGAATGCCGGCGGCGGCTACGTCGAGCACGCGCGCGAGCATCTCGTCGTCGGGCTCGACGGGCTCTTGCGCGGGCCGAAAGATCTCGCCGACGTCGTCGTTCGGCGCACCGAGAACGGCGTGCCGCTCACGGTAGGGTCGGTCGCGGAGATCCGCATCGGGCATTCGCTCCGCGTCGGCGCCGCGTCCGTGGACGATCGCGGCGAGGCGGTCGTCGGCGTCGTCCTCATGCAAACGGGCGAGAACGCGCTCGCCGTGACGGAGCGCGTGAAGAAGAAGCTCGATGAGCTGGGCCCATCGCTTCCGCAAGGCACGAAGATCGAGCCGTTCTACGATCGCTCGAAGCTCGTTCGTCGCACGACCCGCACCGTCGGCGAAAACCTGCTCGAGGGCGCCGGGCTCGTCATCGTCGTGCTCCTCGTCCTGCTCGGCGATCTGCGCGCGGGGCTCGTCGTCGCGCTCACGATCCCGCTCTCGCTGCTCTTTGCGGTCGCCATCATGGGCGCGACGGGCATGAGCGGAAACCTCATGAGCCTCGGTGCGATCGATTTTGGCCTCATCGTCGACGGCGCCGTCATCGTCGTCGAGAATGCCTCTCGGCACCTCGCCGAGGCTCAGCGAAAACAAGCGGCGCCGCTCGACGGCGAGACGCGCGTGCGCGTCGTGGAAGAAGCCACGCTCGAAGTTCGCGCCGCGAGCGTCTTCGGCGAGGCCATCATCGCCATCGTCTACCTTCCGATCCTTTCGCTTACGTCGATCGAAGGGAAATTGTTTCGGCCGATGGCGACGACCGTCTTGCTCGCGCTCGGCGGCGCCTTCTTGCTCACGCTCACCGTCATCCCCGTGCTGGCGAGCCTCGTCATCAAGCCGCGCACGGATCACCGCGACACCTGGCTGATCCGCAAAGCGCACGCGATCTACGAGCCGGTGCTCGCCGCCGCGGCGCGGCATCGCGCCATCGTCATCGGTAGCAGCGTGGCGCTGCTCGCCGGAGCGCTGCTCATGTTCACGCGCGTCGGAGCGGAGTTCGTACCGCAGCTCGACGAAGGGGAGATCCTCGTGGAGGCGCGGCGCTTTCCCGACGCGGCGCTCTCCGAGTCGATCGCAACGGACGCCCGAATGCAACGTGCGCTGCTGAAGATCCCAGAGGTTCGCCATGTCGTGAGCAAGACCGGGGCGCCGGCGCTCGCGACCGATCCGATGGGACTCTCGCAGACGGACGTGTACATCGAGCTCGCGGATCGCAGCGAGTGGCGGCGAGGCCTTTCGAAAGAAGCGCTCGCGAACGATGTCGCTAAGGCGCTCGACGAGCACGTGCCCGAGGTCGCGGCGGGCATCTCGCAGCCGATCGAGATGCGCACCAACGAGCTCGTGGCCGGGATCCGCTCCGACGTCGCCGCGCTTCTGTACGGCGAGGACAACGAAGTGCTCGCCGCGCTCGGGCACAAGCTCGCCGCGAAGCTCCGCACCATCCCCGGCGCGGTCGACGTGCGCGTCGAAGACGTCGCGGGGCTCCGCTATTTGCGCGTCATCCCCGATCGACAGAAGCTCGCGCGACACGGCGTCAGCATCGAAGCCCTCGCTGCCGTCGTCGAGGCGATCTCGGTCGGGCATCCGGCGGGCCAGATGTTCGAAGGCGAGCGCCGCTTCGGAATCGTCGTGAAGACGGACGCGCATTTCGCGGGAGACACCTCCGCCGTCGCGGGGCTTCCCGTCGCCACGAGTCGGGGGACGCTCGTGCCGGTCGGTGAGGTCGCGGACGTGGTCCTGCAAGAAGGCCCGGCCGAGATCAATCGCGAGGCTCAGTCGCGCCGGCTCCTCGTCGAGCTGAACGTCCGCGGACGTGACGTTCTCGGCGTCGTCGAAGATGCGCGACGCGCGGCCGCGAAGATCGACCTCCCGAAGGGGTATCGTGTCACGTGGGGCGGCGAATTCGAGCACTACGTCGATGCGCGCGAGCGCTTGGCGATCGTCGTCCCGCTCGCGCTCGGGCTCATTCTCTTCGTCCTCTGGCTCGGCGTCGGCTCCCTTCGCACGGCGCTTCTCGTCTATGCGACGGTTCCCTTTGCGCTCATCGGCGGGGTTTTCGCGCTCGCGATCCGTGGCATCCCGTTCAGCGTCTCCGCCGCGGTTGGCTTCATCGCGCTCTTCGGCGTCGCGGTGCTGAACGGCCTCGTCATGGTCTCTTTCAGCAAGCACCTCGAAGAAAGAGGCGAGACGCCGGAGCGTGCGATTCACACGGCGGCGGGGCTGCGCCTCCGACCGGTGCTCATGACGGCGCTCGTCGCGATGCTCGGCTTCGTTCCGATGGCCGTCTCGACTGCGCCCGGAAGCGAGGTGCAGCGGCCGCTCGCGACGGTCGTCATTGGCGGCCTCGTCTCCGCCGTGATCCTCACGCTCGTCGCGCTGCCGGCGCTCTACGCGCGGTTCGCGCCGCGACCGACGTCGTGAGCATGCTCCGCCGAAACCGCAACTTCGCGTTGCTCTTCGCGGCGCAGATCGTCTCGCTGCTCGGTAGCGGCGCGACGACGATCGGCCTCGCGCTCTTCGCGTATCGGCTGGCGGGCCGCGACGAGGCAACGGCGCTCGTGGGGAACGCGCTGATGCTGCGAATCCTCGCGTTTCTCGTGTTTTCGCAGCCCGCGGGGGTGCTCGCCGATCGCGGATCTCGGAAGCGGATCCTGATCGCGTCCGACGTTCTCCGCGCCGCGCTCCTCGCCTTCATGCCGTTCGTGACCGCCGTCTGGCACGTCTACGTCGTCGTCTTCCTGCTCAACGCGCTGACCGCCTTCTTCACGCCGACGTTCGAGGCGAGCATCCCCGCGGTGGTCGCGGAGGAAGACCTCGTGCGGGCGCTCGGTCTGTCGCGCATCGCGAGCGACGTCGAGGCGTTGGCTTCCCCCGTGGTCGCCGCCGCGATCGTCGCCTTCGTCGGGGTCGACGGGGTCTTTTGGTTCGACGCCGCGACCTATCTCGGCTCGGCGCTTCTCGTCGGGCTCGTCGCGCTGCCCAAGGCGAACGCGCGCGACCAGCGGATGTCGTTTCGCGGCTTCGTCCGCGATCTCGGTGTCGGCATGCGGATCGTCTTGCGTGAGCCCTCGCTCCGTCAGGCGATCTTGCTCAGCTTCGCCGAGGCGACGGCCGGGGCGGGCGCGATCGTGGTGACCGTCGCGCTCGTTCGAAACGTGCTCGGGCGAGGGGAGACGGCGGTGTCGCTCGTGATGGCCGCGGTCGGCGTGGGCTCATCGATGATGGCGCTCGCGCTCGGGCGCGTGACAGGCCGGTACGAGCGCCGAGTGGCGCCGAACGAGGTTCACGCGGCGCGGCATCGCTGGGGTCGCCGCGCGCTCCTCGCGGGTGGTCTTTGCATGAGCGCGGCGCTTCTCCCGATCGCGCTCGGCCCACCGCTGATCGCCGTCGCGGCGCTCTGGTCGATCCTCGGCGCGGGCCAAGCCCTCGTGGCGATCCCGGGCTCCACGCTCCTCGCCGAGCATACGTCGCAGGCCGAACGCGGACGCGCGTACGCCGCGCATTTCGCGCTCACGCACGCGTGTTGGCTGGTCACCTATCCCGCGATGGGCCACGCTGCGGTCCGCTGGGGAGCGCCCACCGCGCTGACCGCCGCGGGCGCGACCTGTCTCGTCGTGACGGTGCTCGCGGCGATCGTACGGCCGGCGGATCCTCGGCACTCGCACGCGTGAACGTCAGAGCTCGGTCGCTTCCAGATCATCGAAGGAGGTGACCGAGTCCGCCTTCGTCCAAAGCCCGACCTTGCCGACCTGAAAGGTGCGGTCGTCGTCTTCGATGACGGTCTGTCCGTCCCAGACGACGCGCACGTGCGTGCCTTCCATGAACGCCTCGAGCGTGTGCCAGTCACCGGCGGGAATCTTGATGTCTCTGCTGGCGAGCTCCTCGCGGTCGCCGTCGACGACTTTGTAGAAGCGAACGTTGTCTTCGAGCGAGTTCGCGCGGGTCAGATAGTAGTTGTCGCTGTCGACGAAGCGCCACATGAGGCCGCACGCGCGATCGGTCTCGCCCGCGCGCATGCTGCAGCGCACCTTCGCGTGGACGTTCGTGAAGGCGATGTCCTTCAGCACGACGCGCGGAAAGTCCGCCGTGTGAAACTCCCCGGTTTGCTCGAGGAAGCGACCTTGAGCCCCTTCGCTCACGCGCCAGTCGCCGAGGACGTGCGCGAGCTCGGATGGGAGCGCGCCGGTCGGCGCCGCGTCGAAGTTGTACGCATAGACCTGTCCTTTCGCGGCCGGGTTGTTCGGTCCGCCGTCGGTCTTCGTGTAGTCGCTCGTTGGCGAGCACGCCGCGACGATGAGCCCGACGAAGCATGCGAGTCGATAGGTTTTCACGCGCGACGAGAGAGCAACGGACATGCCGGTCGCATGCACGCGACGGCAGGTGTCCGAGTGACACCTCCCGGTGACGGGGCGAGGAGCCGAAGCCGCGCGGCTGTTACCGACAGGTAACGGCGCGCAAGCATTCACCCGAGAAACAGCGTGATTCTCGTCATGTGGGACGCTGGAACACCTCCTGCTGCGCGGCGCGTCAGGAGAAGCCCTGATGAAGACCACGTTCCTTTGCATTCCCTTCCTTCTCGCGGCGGCTGCCTGTGGCGGCGCCCCGGACGACGAGACGGCGTCGGCCTCGACGCAGGCCTCGACGACCACCGAGTGGCAAGCCGCCATCCGTTGCGATAGGGCCGTGCTCGATGTGAACCGCGATGAGCGCCGCGAGGTCCAGCTCGTCATCCACGACGAGGACGCCGTCTATGCGTTGACCCACGGCGTCGAGGTCCACGACGTGCCCGCGGGAACGATCAACGAGAAGGGCGAATTCATCCTCGCGGGTCGGCTCGAGCGAGGCGTCTTTCACGCGAACGACTTCTCGTCGCGCTCGTTGCGAATGGAACCATACGAGGCTGGGTCGGCATCGCGCGCGACGGTCATGGGATCGCCGTCGCGGCGGGCGGGGGCGGCGACGCGAGCGATCTCGTGATCATGTTCGGCGAATACTCGAACTGGCGCTTCCGCAGCTGCCGCGGGGAGATCTGACATGAGCCGGTCCACCATGCTTCGCATGACGTGGCTCGTTGGCGCTCTCTCGTGCGCGGCGTGCAGCGCCGTTACCGCCGACACGACGGACACGACCGAAGGCGCCGCGCAGGATCTCGCGACGCGCCCCACGCCCC